>NZ_JBKOQN010000050.1:0-40748 GCF_046764895.1 Nocardia sp. CWNU-33
ACTCACGGGCGTAGGAGACGAACGACCCCGAGGAGGGGCGATGCAGCACCAACTCACCGAGCGCGCGCAGGATGAAGAACACGAACACGCCACAGACGGCGTACACCAGAAACAGCCCGGGCCCTGCATGGGCCAGCCTGCCTCCCGCGCCGAGGAACAGACCGGTGCCGATGGCGCCACCGATCGCAATCATCTGCAGCTGACGTGGGCGAAGAGACTTGTGATACCCCGCGTCCTCGTCGTGGAGCGAGTCGGCCGGTGCGGCCTGCTCCGAGGGAGGTCGAACTGTGGTCATGGTGACGGCCTTTCAAGTGACGGCGATCATATCTGCGATCAATGTACCGTTAAGTAGCGGCACGTTCAATAGCGGGCACCCGATGTAACACGATGGCAATCAGGAACATTCAGGGGCCATGGCCGTTAAGCAGGGAAAATCGCCATCGGCATGATTGAGCGAGCCGCTATATATCGGTACGCTCTGTAGGAAAATCGGCTAGGAGCGGACATGGCGTGGTTCGAAAGGGAGTTCATTGCGGTCCCCGAGGACCGCAAGAACCAATTGGTCTACAAGTGGCCGGATCTCAACATCCGCCGCTACAGCCGGGTGATCGTCAACGCGGATGAGATGGCTCTGTTCGTCAAGTCCGGACAGGTCGTCACCGCCATGGGGCCCGGCCGCCACCGCGTCGACGCGGATGAACTGCCGGTGCTCGGCTCTCTCATCGATCGGGCCACCGGCGGAAACTTCTATCGCGCCGAGCTGTATTTCGTGTCCACCAGGGAGGCCCCCGGCATCAAGTTCGGCGGGCGGCTGGCCGACATCTTCGACCCGGTCAGCGAGCAAGTGGTGACCCTGCGCGCCTTCGGCGAGTTCGCGCTTTCGGTGCGCGACCCCCGCGAAATGCTCACCGCGCTGACCGGCACCGCCGATCTCGCGGATCCGACCAGAGTGCAGAGCTGGAGTGGCGACCTGCTACTCAAGTCCATGAAAGTTGCTGTCACCCAGGGCATTTCAGCGGGGAACTGGCAGGTGCTCGGATTGTCGGCGCAGCTGCAGCCGATCGAGTCCGCCGTGATGAAGCAGACCAACATCGCGCTCTACGAATACGGTCTGCGGATTCCGAGAATGGGCAACTTCGACATCTCCCTCGACCCGGAAGACGCCGAGCGCATCAAGCGACTTGCCAAAGACGTCAAGTACATTCAGCTGGCCGGCGACTTCCAGCGTTACGCCGCAGGTGAACTCGCACTCGGTGCGAGCCAAGGGTTCGCGCACGGTGGACATGGCGGTCACGGTATGGACGGCGGATTCCTGGGCGCCGCACTGGGTTTAGGCGCCATCCAGCAGCAGACGGGCGCCCACCCGAGTCCATGGCAGCGGCCGCCATCCCCCGCCGAGCTGCCTGCCGCTGATGCGCAGCCGGTGTGCGCCCACTGCCAGACCACCAATCCGGTGGGTGCTCGCTTCTGCACGAACTGCGGCAACCCTCTGGCGCCGCCGGCACCGCGGCATTGCGCCAACTGCGGCGCGGAAACCGCGCCCGCGGCAAAGTTCTGCGGCAGCTGCGGAACGCAAGTGTCCGGAGGCTGACGCTTTCGCGTCGAACCTCCGGACACCCGCGGTCGATATCAGCCGATGACGGTCGGCGCGACCGCGGTGGTCTCGCCACCGCTCACCATGCTGCGCACCTGCCGCGCCGCCACCGACAGCGTCGCAAGGTCGTAGCTGCCGACGTCGAAGATCTGCCCGAGCGACGCACTGGCCCTTGCCAGGCGAGACCGGTTGGTGGATTCCCAGTAGGCGATCTTCTCCGCGGCGCTCTCATCCGGTTCGGTGGCGCTCAAGACATCCAGCGTCAGTGAGCGCAGCGAATCGTACAGATCGTCACGGACTGCGAGTCGGGCCAGCGTGCGCCACCGGTCGCCGCGTTCGAGATTGCCGACCGCGGTCAGCAGCCGTTCGATCTCGAAGTGCTCGTTGAGCGCGGCGTGCAGCACCCCGACCTCCACCGAGTCACGCTCGGTGATGTCGGCGATGTCGATCACATCCAGCAGCGGGAACAGGTGGATGAGCCCGAACGCTTCCTCGGCCAGGTCCTGCGGTGCACCGCGTTCGACCGAGCCGTGCGAGCGCGCGATGAGATCGTCGGCGAGGTAACCGGTCAGCCAGGCAGGCGCCTTGCTGGTGAGGGCGCGGACACCGTCACGGTAGCGGGCGATATCGGCGCCGATCGCGATCGGCTGCGGCCGGTTGGCCAGCAGCCACCTGGAGGCCCGGTCCAGGGTGCGCTTGGTCTCGAGCTCGAGCTCGTTGCGCACCTCGGTGGCCATCGTCGTGGTCCGGATCCGCTGCCACAGCGCGTGCAAATCGAATATTTCGACCGCAGCGGTGAAGGCGCGCACCGCATCATCGGTGGTCGCACCTGCCTCCTCGGCGAGGCGGAAGGCGTAGGTGATGCCACCGTAGTCGACCACATCATTGATCACCACGGTCGCGACGATCTCCCGACGCAGCGGATGGCGGCGGATGGCGGCGGCGAACCGCTCGCGCAGCGGTGACGGGAAGTAATTCGGCAGCACCGAGGCGAACGCCGGACTGTCGGGCAGGTCCCCTGCAAGCAGATCGGCCTTCAGCGAAAGCTTCACGTGTGCCATGAGATTCGCCAATTCCGGCGAGGTCAGCCCACGACCCTCTGCGGCGCGCTGCTCCAATTCCGCATCCGTCGGCAGCGCTTCGAGCCTGCGATCCAGACCGCGGCGCGCTTCGAGATCGGCGAGCAACCGCCGGTGCACACCCGACATGGCCACCGCATCGGCGCGCGACATGCCCATGCGGAAGTTCTGCGAGATATTGTCGCGCAGAACCAGTTCGGAGACCTCGTCGGTCATGGAAGCAAGCAGTGGATTGCGCTCGGCGACTGCGAGCTCACCGCTGGAGACGACCGCGTCCAACAGCACCTTGATGTTGACCTCGTGGTCGGAGCAGTCGACACCCGCCGAGTTGTCCATCGCATCGGTGTTCATCCGGCCGCCGCCACGGCTGTACTCGATGCGGCCGAGCGCGGTCGCGCCGAGGTTACCGCCCTCACCGATCACCTTGACCCGCAGCGCATTCGCATTGACCCGGACCGCGTCGTTGGACTTGTCGCCCACCTCGCCATCGGTCTCGGAAGCAGCCTTGATGTAGGTGCCGATGCCGCCGTTCCACAGCAGATCGACCGGTGCGAGCAGAATGGCCTTGATGATCTCCGGCGGCGACAGCTTGGTCACTTCGGGCCCCAGGCCGAGCGCCGCACGCACCTCGGGCGAGACCGGCACCGCCTTTGCCGACCGATCGTAGACGCCGCCGCCCTTGCTGATCAACGACCCGTCGTAGTCTGCCCATGAGGAACGCGGCAGTGCGAACATCCGCTGCCGCTCCCGGAACGACCGTGCCGCATCGGGATTCGGGTCCAGGAAGATGTGCCGGTGGTCGAACGCCGCGACCAGGCGGATGTGCTTGGAGAGCAGCATGCCGTTGCCGAACACGTCGCCGCTCATATCGCCGACGCCGACGACGGTGAACTCCTGGGTCTGGGTATCGACGTTCAGCTCGGCAAAGTGGCGCTTCACGCTCTCCCACGCGCCCTTGGCGGTGATGCCCATCGCCTTGTGGTCGTAACCCGCCGAGCCACCGGAGGCAAAAGCGTCGCCCAGCCAGAAACCATATTGCTGGGCAACACCATTGGCGATGTCGGAGAACGTCGCGGTGCCCTTGTCCGCGGCGACCACCAGATAGGTGTCGTCGCCGTCGCGACGCACCACCCGGGCGGGCGGCAGCACAGCGCCAGTGGTGTGCTCGACATTGTCGGTGACGTCGAGCAGGCCGGAGATGAAGGTGCGGTAGCAGGACACGCCCTCGGTGAGCATTGCCTGCCGATCCACGCCGGGATCCCCGGTAGCAGTAGGCGGCTGCTTGACCACAAAACCGCCCTTGGCGCCAACCGGGACAATGACGGCGTTCTTCACCGCCTGCGCCTTCACCAGACCGAGGATCTCGGTGCGGAAGTCCTCCAGACGGTCCGACCAGCGCAACCCACCGCGCGCCACCGCGCCGAAGCGCAAGTGCACGCCCTCGACTCGCGGCGAGTACACGAAGATCTCGAATTGCGGCTTGGGCTTGGGCAATTCGGCGATGACGTGGGGGTTCAGCTTGAAGGACAGATACTCTAGCGAGTTGCCCGCGTCATCGCGACGGTAGTAGTTGGTGCGCAGCGTCGCCTTGATCAGCCCGAGCACCGCGCGCAGGATCCGGTCGGTGTCCAGGCTGACGACCGCGTCGATCTCGGCCTGCACCCGCTCGGCAATCCCCTCGGCGAGGACCTCGGCCTCCGGGCCGGTGCCGTCGGGATCGAAGTAGGCGCCGAACAAGTCGGTGCAGGAGCGCGCGGTGGCCGGATGAGTCAGCAGCACGCGCGTGATGTTGCCGAGGGTGTAGGCGAAACCGGCCTGCTGCAGGTACTTCGCGTAGGCCCGCAGCATCGCGATCTGACGCCAGTGCAGGCCGGCGCGCAGCACGAGCTCGTTGAGCCCGTCGACTTCGGCCTTACCGAACCACATGGCGGCGACGGCTTCCGGAAAGCGCTTGCGCACACTGGTTTCCGGCAGTGAATCGACATCGGCGGTGGCGGCGAGATCGGCCTCGATGTCGGCGTCGAGCGAACCGCGCAGCAGCGCGGCAGGCACCCGCAGCCCGAAGTCGTAGATCCAGCGCTGCGCGCCGTCCCACAGGGTGATGCGGTAGGGCTGCTCGTCGACGACTTCCACGCCGAGACTGTGCACGACCGGAAGCACCCGGCTCAGGGACACGCCCTCGCCCGCGACGTAGAGCGTGAAACGCCACTCCCCCGACGGCGATTCGGGATTCCGGTAGAGATTGGTGTCGATGTCGCCGTCGCTCAGCCGCTCGAGCCGCTGTACATCCGCGAGCGCGCGGGCAGGCTGGTATTCCTGCTGGTAGCTCGCCGGGAACGCGGACGCGTAATCCTGTGCGACAGTGGGTGATATGTCTGCTACCCCGGCGGCCTCCGCCACCAAGCGATCGGCCCAAGTCCGGGTCGTCGCGAACAACAGCTCCTGCACGCGTTCGCGATTGGTATCGGAGATGTCGGCCGGTTCCGCGTCGGGCTTGCGATGCACCGTGAAGTACACGACGGCCAATTCCGATTCGGTGGCGCGGGCCGAGTAGGCGAGCTGCTCGGCGTCGAACTCCGCCCGCAGCAGCTCACCCATCTGCACCCGAACCTCGGTCGAGTAGCGATCGCGCGGCATGTAGACCAGGCAGTAGACCGTGCCGCTGCGGTTGTCGCGACGCAGGAACAGCCGGACCTGCCGTCGCACGCCGAGATTCATGACGCCGGAGACGGTTTCGAACAGCCTGCGCGCGTCGGTGGAGAACAGCTCGACCCGGGGGAAGGACTGCATCATCTCGAGCATGGCCTGGCCGGAGAAGGAATTCAGCGCGAAGCCGGACCATTCGATGACCTGCAGCACGCGCCGCGAGATGACCGGGATGTCGAGGATGTTCTCGTGCAGGCCCGTCACGGTGAACGTGCCGACGAAAACGTGCTCGCCCTTCACCATGGCGACGGTGGCCCCGGCCGGTCCCGCGCTGGTCGCGTCGCCGGTGCCGTAGTCGGCGACACTGACGTAGTAGAGGTCGCGCGAACCGGGCAGCAGGGAATCCACCGAGCCGTTGGCAAGGCGCAGCACCGGCCGCTTTGCACCCAGCACGGGGGCGCTGACGTCGGCGACCGATCCGTTGTGCAGCACGCCGAGGCCGGTTCCGGGAATCTGCCACGGCTCCATGGGCGCGTCCGGGCGCGGGGCGGAACGGCGGAATCGGTAGTAGCCGTAGCCGAGCGCGGTGAAGTGCCCGTCGGCCATCCAGCGCAAAAGGTCTGCGGCCTCGGGGATTTCGGGATCGCCCGCCCATTGTGCGGCATTCTCGAGGCCGTCGGCCACGGTGTTCATTGCCCCGACGATGGTCGGCGTATCGTCCGCGACGCGACGCAGATCGTTCAGCAGCGGCTCCAGCGCCTGCTCGATCCGGTTGACCTGCTCGTCGGCGAGGCCGTGGCCGAACTGCACGTGGATCCATGATTCCGCCACGGCCGCTGGCCCCGGGTCCGCCTCGCCGTCGCGAGCCACGATGGTCAGCAGCTTGCCGTCGGCATCGCGGGTCACATCGAAGACTGGATGGATGACCTCGGTGACCGTGGCACCGAGTCGACGCAATGCGGCGGTGACCGAATCGACCAGCAGCGGCATATCGTCATTGACGATTTGGACCGCGGCACCGAGCCCACTGCTGTCGTCGGGCCGGTACACCTTGGTCGTCGCCGATCCCGGAGTGCGGACCGCCGCCAACTCCAGATGCTGCCGGAAGATCCGCTCGGCCCGATCGGTGATCGCCGACGCAGACGCCCCCGGTTGGATCCAGCGGAAGTAGGCCGCCTCCAGATCGGTCGGGTCGTTGCGGAACCGCCCCGAAGTTATCGTCTGCTGCGTGGTTGCCACCATCGAACCGCTGCCTTCCCGAGAACTGACCTCGTAACGTACGGTTTCCACACGTTACCTGATTAACGTACCGTTGTATAGCGGTACATTCAACGATGCGACAAGGATGTACGTCGCTTGTACTGCAGATTTGATCCGGATCAGAACCTTGCCGACTCGGATAGCTGAACCGTCAACGGACCAGACCGGCCCGCGTCAGGAAGGTCTGGGCAGCCGCCTTGCCGGTGAAGGTTCCGGTTTCCAGGCGTAGGCCCGACCGAGTGTCGGCGTACCACGCGGTCGCCGACGGCCCGATCGCGGCGAAAACAGGGCCGTCCGTCAGCACGGTTGCGCCCGCGGCCCGCCATCGTCTTATGGTGTCGCTCAAGCTCGCGGGCAAGGACACTTCCGTGTGGAACGTCAACTCCTTGCCGCCTGCGATGCCGCCGGCCAGCAGTGGATGACTGGCAGCGATGACACACTTCTGGACCATCTCCGTGGCGTTGAGCTGCACACAGGATGCGCCGGAGCGCAGCGCCTCGGG
The DNA here is from genome assembly GCF_046764895.1 of Nocardia sp. CWNU-33. Taxonomy (NCBI): domain Bacteria; kingdom Bacillati; phylum Actinomycetota; class Actinomycetes; order Mycobacteriales; family Nocardiaceae; genus Nocardia; species Nocardia sp. CWNU-33. The sequence continues at coordinate 7,082 of NZ_JBKOQN010000050.1, forward strand.
CAGCGCGCTGACGGCAGTCTGCTGTGGCACCGCGAACAACGACGGCATCGACGGCGAACACGAACGGACCACCACGACTCCGAACACCACGATGACCGCGATGAGCACGCCGAGCACTCGCCATTTCCAGCGCGGAAGCCCCGCAACAACTTTGACCGCAGTCTCCGCCGCCCCTGCGGTCTTTTCCACCGTCTTTTCCACCACATGCGCGGTGGATTCGACGGCAGCCGCCGCCTTGTGCGCGGCAGCGCGCAGCGGGGCTCCGCAGTGGGTACAGCGGGAGATCGCGCCGCCAACATTGCGGTGCGAACAGTACTGGCAGATCGACTCGGACATCACACTCAACGTCCGGTGATCACAACCGAGGAGATGGCGGTGATGTTGATCGCGGGGCTGCCTTTCGATTCCAACACCGTCAGCACGATCTTGGACGCGCTCACCGGTGGGTCGAGCTTCGTGACCACCATGGTGCGCTGATCCAGGGTCGGCTGCGTGTATCCAGTTCCGGTGCCGTCGTTGAACAGATACGAAACTCGGCTGACAGTACGGTATTTGGCCCACTGATCGGTGCCGTCGGTACCGATGTGGTCCCATCCGGGGACAATACCGATCGAGTCGATCTGATAGATCTTGCCGAGGTCGATGGTGATGATCTGGCCGTCGACCTTGTAGGCGCGCACACAAGACCACGCCTTACCCGGCTGCCCGCCGAAGGCGTCCATGGCCGGGGTACTTCCCGGCGGGCATTTCGATTGCGCCGACTTCACCTGGATGACCGAGCTCGCCGCGGCAGGTGGGCCGGTGGTCGTCAGAGGGGCCGCAGTCTGCGACGGAGTGATGACGAAGGCCCGGTCCTGTGGCTTGTCCTCACCGCCGCCGGTGGTGACAAGCATCAGGACCAGCAACACCGCGAGGACGGCACCGACCGCCAACGCCACCTTGGGCTTTCGCAGCTGCGTCAGGATGTCACGCATGACCCCTTGAGCGGGCGCCAAGCGGCTCGACGCGGCCGAATTCGACCGGTTTTCCTGCGGTGGTTGCGGCGGGTCCTCATCGTCAGGAGCGCGCAGTGGCGCGGCCAACGCCGCGTAGTCCGGCGCGTATTCCGCCGACGACGCGGGTCCCTGCGACTGGCCGTTCAACAACGCGAGGATTCGCTCACTCGCCTTCGGTCCATCGGAAGGCCGACGGCGTTCGACCGGAGCAGACAATTCCGATTCGAACTCGGTTGAAGCAGGCGCGGATTCACCGGGCCCGGCTTGCCCACCTACAGCGGAGCCGACATAGCCGAACGACGGATCCGACAGCACCGCCTCGAGGAGAGCACCTCGATGGCGAAGAAAGACGTCACCGGAGTCCTCATCGGGCATGATCCGGATCGTATCCGGATCAGCTGACGCCAGGACTGTCGCTATTCCCGCTGGAGAGAACAGCCGCCGAACGGATCAGCGCTTCTTTTCCTCGGTCACGAAATACTCCGGCGGAACGTCGAATACCCGGGCCAGAGCGATAACAAGATCCAGCCTCGGTATCGCGTCACCGTGAATGAGCCGGTACAGACCGGACTGCGAAACCGGCACATCCGGGTAAGCCAATTCCAGGTGCTGCGCCAACGAATACAACGTCAAGGATCGCGTAGAACCGTCTTCGGTCGACACGACCGATTCCGCGATCAGACCCGACAATCGGCTCGAAAAAATCGCCGCCGCTGCTTGTCGGGGAGTAAGTGCCTCCCCACCGTCCAGATGAGGAAGATCACCACCATCGGGTTGGGAATCCACTGCCACGCTAATAGACATTACCGGCCCCTGTCAGCTCACCCGACGGCCACCGGGAGGCCCCGACACCGGGACCGCGGATCCATTGGCCGCACCAATCGCGGGTGGGCCGTCGGCAGTATCGAAATAGCGGGTTTCTCCTCTCGGCTCGATCAAATCCACCCGGACGGTCCGCATCGGGATGCTCACATCCACGGTGCTCGCGCCGACCTGGTTGATCGTGAGATCGACAGAGCGCCGGCGCGGACCGCCGGGCTCGCTGATCGTGACTGTTGTGTGCGCGTTCGATGCCCGCGCCGGAACATGATCGAAGACGGCGATCGTCGCGGGCCCATCATCCGAGTCGAGGTTCGGATCCGATCCCACGCCGTCGTCCGGGACGAGCCGCAGCGAGCTCGCATCGCCGACCGCGGCGATGAGTTGACGCCAACTGTTCGGACGCGCCGAATGAATCTCCACATCGGCGCCGACGACCATAGCACGCAAGATGATCTGCTGTGCGACAGGCAACATCGCATGGACATCGATCGTCCGACGTCGCGGGTTGTAGCGAGCCGGGTCGAACAGCGGCAGGGCAAGGGTATGTCGCGGTTGTCCGCTGATGGAACCGATGATCTGGCCATTGGGGCCGATCGCAACCGAGAGGTCGGCGGCGAGGTCGTCGGGCGCGAACTCGGAACCGGACTCATCTGCCGGCAAGGCCCGGACCGAGATTGCCGTAGGCAGTGAGGCCATCAACGCTGTCGACTGTCTGCCCTTGAGCAGGCGCAGATAGTCCGGCGGCTCGGTCGTCACGGCTGGGCCGACGAATCGGACCAGGGCGCGCGGGCCCGACTCGCCTTCGGTCAGGCTGACAACCAACGTCGTGCGGCCGCGGTTCCACGACCAGCAATCGTCCAATCCGACGCCATCGAGCCGGGTCCAGTCGATGACGAAGCTGGTCACGCAGCGACCGGGCGCAGAAGATTCCAGGGTAGTCCAAGTCTCACGGAGATCGGAAAGCTCGACCCCCGCGTGCAGGAGTCGAGTCGCTTCGCGGAGCGCCCCGGAGGGCAGCGCGTGTGCGGCAAAACCACGTTCGCGCAGCCGCCCCGCAATGCGGTGCGCCGCACTGGCGAGCGCTTTGGGGGCGACCACCTCGCATCGACCACGTTTGGCCAGCGCGGACAGGTTGCGTTCCTGGTCCAGCCGGACCACCAGCCACGTCAACCGATCACCGACTACCGGATGGGAGCCGATCAGTTGGTCATAGAGCATGCTGTAGTTGCCGGTCGAGCGCACACGCTGGCCGGTCGTGACGATGTCGATGTCGACGGCGATGCCGAATTGGTCGAGCATCGGCAACAGCACGTCGATCGGGATCGTGTCCTCGGTGTAGAGGGTTTGTTCGGAGATGACCGTCGGCAGATCCAGATTGGGGGCGAGCTGGATCATGGCGACCAGCGTGGTGCCCGCCTTGTGGATGCCACACACACCGGTGGCGACCTCGACATCCCGGATCTCGGCATGCTGAGCGCGTTCTCGCGCCCTGGCCGTGCGGCCGAGCCGGTAGGCGGCCCAGTCGATCATCCAGCGCACAGTGGTGCGGCCGTTGACCCGTACTGTCACCATCACCAGCAGGACACTAACCACAGTCGCACCGACCCACCACGGAGTCTTCGCGGAAAGACCGACAAGCAGTGGGCTGCCGACGACGACAATCGCGGCGAAGGGACCACGTTCTACACCGGCGGCCCGAATACTCGGAAAGCTCACCGACGCCTCCGCAACGCCGAATTCGTGTAGCTCGCACCGACTCCGAGCAGAACCGCGGCGAGGATGACGATGGTCGCCGTGATGCTCGGGCGCTTGTCCTTCGCCCGAGGCGGGGCCGGGATGTCCAACGGTGAGGTTCCGAACAGCCCGGCGGGGCGTTTCGGCGCCGAACGGAAACTCAGGGCGGCCATCGGGTCGATCATGCCCGCACCGACCACGTTGTCGATGCCACGCGCCGGTGCGTGCGCGCTCACCTGCAGTCGAGCGGCGATTTCGCCTGGCGTCTCGGTGGGATATCGCGAGCGCAGCAGTGCGGCTACACCGCTGACGTAGGCCGCGGCGAACGATGCCCCACCCACCGGCGACAGCTTGTCCGAGCCGACCCCGTTGATCAAACCGTCGACACCAGGGCCGAGCGACTCGATGCCCGTACCGGGCCCAGCGACCGAAACCCACGGTCCCGTCAACGAATCCGGCATCGGCGCACCGGTCGCAGTGGTGAATCCGACGGTCAGCACGTCTGGGGCGAACCACCCCGGCGTGGAGATCGTCTTGACGTCGCGCCAGTTGCGCGAATCGGCGGGTCTGGTCGGATCGATCTCGGGATTTTGTGTGCAGCCAGATGCGGTACCGCCCGCACCCGCCACGATGAGCGCGCCACGGGTCCGCACGGCGTACCCGATAGCGGCCGAGAGGATCGATTGGTCGAGCCGCATGTCCGCGGGCACACAAATCGGCAGCGGTACGGTGATCACGTCGGCACCTTGATTCGCCGCGTGCGTAATCGCGCGCGCGAGGGTACGAAGTTCGACGCTCAGTCGGTGTGCCGCATCGGTGGTAACCGGATGCTCCTCCGTGAATGCGGCAGACCTGAGGCGCACAGAAAGAATCCGCGCATCGGGGGCGACGCCCATGAATCCATCCGTGGGAGCCGAAGTGGCCCCGATGATTCCGGCGATCAAGGTGCCGTGCGCATCGCAATCGGCCAGTCCATCTCCCCCGGCCACGACATAGTCGCCGCCGCCGACAAGATTGGGCAGACGCGGATTGGGCTGCACACCGGTGTCGATGACAGCGACGGTGACCCCGGTTCCCGTGCTGAGCGATCGGACCCGACGCAGTTCGAGAGCAAGTTCCGAGGGTGGCGTCCGCGCGAGGTCGCTGTCGCGCAGCACACCGGCGGACAAACACCCGCTGTTCTGCTTTGTCGGAGCCTCCGGCCCTGGCGGATCGTCCAGCGGCGGCGACCCGACCACCACTTGGGGAGGTTCGAGCGCACCGACAGGTGCGGCGGTGACAGCCAGCACAATCCCTGCGAGCACAGCAACGGCGGCCCTGCCGACCTTCATCAGATTGCTCGCATCGCGGTGTACACGCCCATAATCCAAAAGGCGATGACGGGGACGACGATGACGAGCGCGTATTCGACCAGATCGATCATCCGGCGAGTCACCGGCGACAGCCGCTTACCCGGCAGTCGGACCGCCGCAACACATCCCGCGCAGGCGGCAAGGGCGACGACCAACACCACCACGAGCCGCGCCGCCGGCGTCTCATAGGCGCGCATCAGGACAAAAGCGACACCGGACACGGTGACGGCCGCGGCAGAGATCAGCGCGATCGCTTGCACGCGGTCCGGAAACCAGCGCGCTCGCATCGCAAGAACACCGGCCACCGCTGTCGCCATGACGATCTCGCGGACACCACCGGGGCTGACCGCGGCCGTGATCACCGTGGCGGCCGACAGCAATATCGAGACCGCCGCGATCAGGCCGCGCAGACTGGTCACTGCCAGTCTCGCGCGGCCCTCGATGCCGACCTCGGCTCGTCTGAGCTGACGTTCGTTGTCCTCGATCTCCTCGTGACCCTCGCGGGCCGTCTCGGCGTCGAAGATATCGGTCAGCGTCGCAGGCGCCACCTCATTGCCGGGGTCAGGCAGGTCCGGTGGCCGAATCCGAGCGATCACCACGGCCAGTCGCGGTGCGATGTTCAGCAGCACCAAGGCCACGAATACCGTGCCGCCGGAGACCTGCCCGAGTGACAGATCCAAGTACGCCTGGGGCAGCGCCGCGACCGTCACGCAGACACCGAGCACCGTTACCGCCATCAGCGTCGCGATGCCGAATCCGGTGAGCCGCATCATGGTGGCCGCGGCGACCGCGGTTACGACCGCTCCCGCAGCCCAATTGGCCGCCGCGAACGGACCAGGCTGGTCATAGGCCGGTGGTACCAGCATTGCGCCACCCGCAAACAGCAGCGGAGTCGCCGAGAGCGCGAGGCCGAGGCAGATCACGGCAGAGGCCTTGCGCCGCCGCGCCGACATCGCCGCACCCAGGCACAGCACGCCGAGCAAGAGCGCGGGAACGCCGCACCACAACGTCGAACCGGTCTCGGTCCACGACCAGGCCAACATCGCCGCGACCGTGGTCGCTCCGACGGCCAGCGCGGCCACACCGACGACAATGGCTGTGCCCTTGTCGAATTCGGCGAACTCCCGCTGATTGATCAATGCCAGTGCGTCGGTGATGTCCTCGACGACCGGCGTGAACACCTCCACCGACTCGATCACCGACAGCATCAATACCGCGCCGTCGGAGATGTCATGGTCGGCGAGGCTGCGCCACCGCGGAATCGGCGGCTCCCCAGGACGGGCAAGACTCCATTGTCCCTGCGGCGGTGCGAAGTCGATATTCTCATCATCGACGGCAGCGGCGAGAACACCGACCAGATCGTCGATGAACGTCTCGATCGTGAACTTGGTCGGCACCACCACATCGACCTGATAGGTGGAGACCATCACGGCGATCCTGGCCCGTGCGACCTCCGCCGACGGCTGCGTCCCGGCAGGCGCCGGCGCGACGGCAGTGCTCACCGCCATCCTCCTCGGTCACCCGAGTCAGCGGTGCTACCGGTGAGATACCCGGGGAAACTGTCGGAGAGCCAGGCCGCGAGTTCTTCGAATGCCAACAGTGTTTCCTTGTCCAGCAGGCGCAGGTCGATCTCGCCGCCTTCGGCCAGATGCTCGTCGTAGGGTACGACACAGGTCGGACGCTGCGCGGTCGCGAACAGCTTCTCGATCGCGGCGACATCGACAGTCGGCTTGGCAGGCTGATGGTGGGTGATCGCGACGATCGACTTCGCGATCAAGTGTTGCAAACCGTGCGAGCTCAACCAGTTGAGGGTGGCGACCGCACCGGTCACTCCGCCGACCGTGGCCGGGGTGACGACGACGACGGCATCGCTGGTCTGCAATACCGCGGCGGTCGCGGAATCGAGCACCCCGGTCCCGCAGTCGACGAGAAGCAGGTTGTAGTGCTTGCGCAACACCTCGACCGCGGTGGCGTACTCCCGGCCCGACAGCGCCTCATTGGCCTCGGTCGTCCACGGCGACGCGATGACCGCAAGATCGGCATCGTTGATCGAGGTGTAGGACTGCACCGCGGAGAAGGCGTCGAGATTCGTCGACTGCGCGAGGTCGCGCAGCGTAAGTCCGAAGGGGTGGCGGCTGGTGCGGGTGGAGAGGTCACCGAAATCCGGGTTCGCGTCGATAGCGACCACCCGGTCGGGTCGCAGGCTCGCGAAGGTGGAACCGAGGGTCGCGGCGGCGGTGGTCCTGCCGACTCCGCCTTTCACGCTGACCACTGCGATCTGATAAGTCGTGGTGAGCTGACGCCGGATTCGCGTGCGGCGATCCTCGGCGCGCTGCTCGGCGGGCGAAAGCCCGAGCTTGAACCCCACCTTGTTCAAAGCGCCGCGCATGCCGGCCTGGGAGCGCAGCTGCGCCCGCCTTGCCGCCGCGATGTCGGCAAGCAGGTCCATGGAACTGAGGGTGGCGGGCAATACCTCGACCCGCGGTGTCTGGTCGTAGGCCGAGTGGTCGATGCGATCGGGAACCCACTGCGCGGTCTGAGTGGCCGGTTGCCACACCTGACCGTCGCCCGAGACCTCCGGTGCGGCTTCCGAGCGCGCGACAGGCTGCGAGTACGACGCCGTGTTCGTCGACTCGGCGAAGGTCGATGTGGTGGGGGTCGACGTGTTCAAGGTCGACGGGCCAGGGGTCGACGCGCTCGGATTCGAGGTGCCTTGGGTAGACGTGCTCGAGATCGATTGGGCAAGCGGCGGCCCCGCCGAGGAATCCGGCCCCTGTGCCTGCGGCATCGGCGGTGTCGGCGACGCTGCCTGGCGCGACTGTGGGCTCGCCCCAACAGGCGGCGCTACTGTGCCCTGCGCTTGCGTGCGAGCATCCGACGACGACTCGGCCGGACGCTGCGGCGCTCCGCCTACCGGCTCAATGGAGTTGCCGTATCTGAACGCATCTGGGTTTGCGGTGCCGTCGGAGGTCGGCCCTGGCGCCGCCGTCGTAGCAGCCGACTCGCCGGTCTGTGAGAAGTACGCGTCGTAACCGCCTCGCGCACGGACGGATTCGGTCGAATGACCATTGGTGCTCGGTGCTCGGTTCATTTCCGTCGTCCTCTCGACAACCACAGTGCGACGTTCAACCTACTCGGCTGGTCTCGAACCAACTTCGGCCCGGCAACAGCTCTATCAGGGCCCCGATACCCGCGCGTAGACCGGATTCGTCGCCTGGCGCGTACGTCGACCAGATCTCCCCGTCCATCGCCTTGCTCGGAGTAACCATGAATCGCCCCGATTGCGTGTCGAGCACACTCACGCACACTTCGGTCTGCGTCGAGCCACCGTCACGGTGCTCGATCATCAGGATCTCGGCGCGCCGAACCACCTCGAAGAGCACCCGGCTGAGCACTCCTGCGGTGTGCGGCTGCGCACCGAGCTCCACCAACGCCCGCCGACGCTCGTCCTGATCGAACGGGACCTCGTCCAAGTCCTGGAGCGTCGCTCTGAACGGCTCGAAACTCAGCATCGGTCGGTGGCCGAGCGCCGCGGCCAATGCGGCCGTTACGCCGTCGAGGTCCTCTTCTTCCAGAAATACCGACTGGATGACGATGTGGTCGTCACACCGCACCGCCAGAACATGAGTATCGCCGCAGCGGACCAGGGAAAACCGGAGCATGCCCCGCTCATCGCCATCCAGGCCGGTATCCACGATTCGTGCGAGCAGTTCCATATCCGGCCGGTACAAACACTGCAACCAGTGCTCGATCGTCGGGTGCACGCGATCGTCCTCGATGGCACCTACCTCGATGAGCTGAGGTCGGATGACAGCGCGCACCCGCTCCCTATCCTCCAGTTTGAAGACGTTCGGCATCAACGCCAACACCGGTGGATAGGAGTCGATGCCGACCATGTCTTGCAACAGTAGGGCGGCATCGACATTGAGATCGATCGCTACTGGATCCGTTTTCACACGTTCACCAATACATAATTATCGAGGGCAGCCCAGCCGCTCGGCGGCCGAGCTGCCCTGGCCGGACAAAGACCGCACCGCAGCTACTTCTAGATGGAAAGGAATCCTTGGCTCGCGTTTTTGTCGGTGACTTGCATGAGCTCTTTGGCTTCCACAATTGCCAACTTTGTGCGCGTCAAAACCTCGTCGTAGGACGCCAAGTTCCTCTCCAGCTCTGCATTCACATCGGAGTAGCCTTGGGCACCCTTACCTGAGAATGTTGCCAGCAGCTGACCTTTCAGTTCTCGGACGTTGTTCGCGTCGTCTTGCATACCCTGGATGATTTGTCCGAGCTTCTCGGTGTGGCCTTCGATGGCCGGGAAATCCCATTTCATGACTCAATTACCCTTCAAATTCGGTGGATCGGCAGATACTCAGGAGGCGAAGTCTTTGATCTTGCTGGGGTCGGCGTTGCTCCAAGCGCCACCCTGGTCGATACCATCCCCACCCATAAGCCGTTGCATCTTCGCAGCACCCTCCAAATCGGATGCGTCGACTTCGACACCCTGCTTCTTCAGTTGCTGGATGATCGAGGCCAAGGTCGCGGACAGCGCCTTGCCTTTCCGGTGCGCTTCACCGAGGACGTTGTAGACCGCCTTACCCGCCCCCGCACTGACGATGGCGGTGTACAACTCGTCCTGGGTAAACGCCAGCAACCCGAGATGCTTCTCGAGAGAACCGTGGACGTCCGCGGTCGAGTTTGCCTTGTTGATCAGCTCCTGGGGATCGCCGGTGTACCGAGTAACGTCGAGTGTCTCTGGAGTTGCCACTGGATATTCCTTTCACGAATGGATTTCAATTCGCCGCGGTGTACTTCACCGGGGACGCTCTGCAAGGAGCAGTACCGAATCGTCGTCGGCACGCTCGATTACCCCGACCGCGACCGCGTCCTCGAAGACCTGGTCGTCGGGCAAGTCCCCGTCGGCGTACTCGATGACACCGATCACAGGAGGCTGCTCCAGCACCGGCACGTCCTCGGGTTCTCCGGGCACATAGACCTTCGACTTGGTGCGGTCCTCGTCGCGACGACGGCGCATATTCGCCTTGGGTGCGGTCGCACCCCTCGGCGGCGTGCTCCGCGAGGCAGGGGCGGTCGACACATTGTTCGGCGTGGCGCCGAAGGCGGTGCCCTTTCCGAGAGACCAATTGCTGGGCATCCGGAACCCGGTGGCAGCTCCCGGCATCGCACCGGGTCCACCACGCATCATTCCGAGGGCGACAGAACTGCCGATTCCGCCGGACAGTCCGGCCAGAGTCGGCGAATACGCCGATGTTCCGAAGAACCCGTGTTCCGACGGGTCGAGGCCACTGTCCGCGCCGGGACCGCCCAGCGAGTCGCTCATCGACGATAGTGCCCGGTTTACATCCGTAGCTGCCTGTTCCCCTTCAGGCACCTGCTGAGTGGGCGGGGTGGGATCGGGCGCTGGTTGACCGGGATCAGGTGTGGGATCGCCCGGTTTCGAACCCGGGTCGCCGTTCCCGTCGCCGTTCCCATTCCCATTCCCATTCCCATTCCCATTGCCGTTCCCGTCTCCACCGCCGTTTCCGCCGCCGCTATCGTTCGAACCGCCACCACCGTTTCCGTCCGGGCCACCAGAGGACCGTGGGGTGTGGGTATTCGGCGGCGGAGGGCCCTGCGAGTTCAGCATCACTGGCTGGATGCCACCATCCGAAGCGATAGACGGCGCCGGCGTCACAGGTGGCAGCCCGGCCAACGTTGTCGCGGCTGCGCCCGCGTAGGCCACCATCGTCGTCGCCGCTTGAATCCACATTTCGAAGTACAAGGCCTCGTTGAGGGCCCACGGAATCGCATTCTGAGTCATGGCGGCTTCTGCCGCCAGCGGGACACGGTTGCAGGAAACCTCCATCACCGCGTCGAACCGGGGCATGGAGCATAACGCTGCGCCGTACGCCTCCAGCACGCCAAGGCATACCGCATGAGCCTGGTCGGCGGCAGCAGCCTGCGTACGCAGCCAGCTCGCATGCTGACGGAAGGCCGCTTGCGCCACGTCCGCCGCGTCTCCCTGCCAGTTGAACGCCATCGAGGTGGTAGTGCCGTCCGAGGCGGCCGCCGCCGTACGTAGTGCCTCGGCCATCGCCTTGTACCCGCCCGCGGCGTCGGTCAAGGGCTGCGGACCTGCCCCGAAGGTCAGCAAGGCAGAATTCAGCTCTGGGGGCACGCCGCCGAAGCCGAGCATTTGAGGCATGTGGGCCATCATGTTGACGGCTTGGCCGAGCATCCCTACCTGGAGGAGCAGTGCGTCCTCTACCAGTGAGTCGAACAACGACGACATGGTCAGCTCCCGGTCCGATTACACGCTTACGTCAACAGAGTTGAGCCCTGGCAGCTGACCTCGCCACCACCAGCAACGTCGCTGCCCTCGTAAGCCGCGCTCGCGGGGAGAAGCAATTGGGCCCCCTCGGACCACTTGGCCATGGCGTCCATATTGACAGGGTTGAATATGCCATCGAAGATTTTGAGGCTCGCGCTCACACAGTCGCTCACAGCATCGAAACCGGGGCCTTTCGGTTTCGTGAAGGCCGAGCATCCAGCGAAGACGGCCGTCAGTGCTACTTCGCCAGTAGTGTGCTGGGCATAATTGACGGGGAGAATTTCGGGTTCGACACCAAGAATCATGGCCTTCTCCTAACGACTGATTCCAGCTCTTATCGAGCGGTACAGAAAGAACGCTAAGCCATTCCCAATCTTGGGAACGTCGCTCGGCGGTGACTCTGACCACCCGCTCAGTCCTCGGGCGGCGTCCACGCGGACTGGACGAGCTCCTTGCGAGAAAGCAGCGGCTCGACGAGGATGCCACGGCCGACGGGCTGCTTCGTAGGCTTCACATCTCCGATGAGCATGCCATCGAGTTTCGAGCCGTCCATGATGAGCCCGGACGAGTTCAGGTTCTTGATCTGACCGAGCACCGAGTCGTACATCGCGGAATCGGCCTGCGCGATATTGCGCGCCACAATGACATGCAGCCCGGTATCACGGCCGTCGACGATGATGTCCTTCATGGCATCGAGAGGGTTCATCGCGCCGCGCTGGGCGACCATGTGGTAGTCGTCGACGACCACGAAAATCTCCGGTCCATTCCACCAGGAACGATCTTTGAGCTGCTGAGGGGTCACACCGTCCGGTGGGCGACGCGCACGCATTTTCGCGGCGAAGGACGGAATCCCTTCGAGCAGATCTCGCTCACTGGTCAAGTAACCGATCAGCTGGTCTTCTTCGATCGCCTCCAGGTGCTGGCGGCGGTAGTCGATGAGCAGTACCCGGGCTTGGTCCTTGTCGAACTGTCGCCTGATCGCCCCGAGTAGCGCCGCGAGCACCGTCGACTTACCGGATCCGGACGATCCGAGCACGATCAGATTGTTCGAAACGCCGAAATCGACGACGGCCGGGCGGAGATCGGATTCACGGACCCCGAACGGCAGTACCAGGCGCTGAGCCAACGTGGTCGGCGCGCTCCGACCCGCGTACACCTCATCCAAAGTGACCTGAGCGGGCAGCAACTTCACCTCCGGCGCCCTGCGACCGGGGAACGCCTGATTCAGCTGCGCGATCGCCGCCGCCAAACCCGCACCGGCCGTTTCCGGGTCACCGACGCCGTCGACACGCGGTAGCGCGGTCAGCATATGCAGGGCATCGGTCGAGACAGCGCGTCCAGGGCGGTTCGATGGGATGGCGGCGATCACATTGCGGTGCGTGGAGAACACCGTGTCGGTGAGATCGCCGAGCCGCATCTCCACTCTCGTCTGCATCAGATCCTTGATGGCAGGACGGATCGCAACCCATCGCGAACTGCTGATCACCAGGTGAATGCCGTAGTTGAGGCCTTGCAGCGCAAGCGATTCCAACACCGACATGTACTCGTCGAAGTATGGACCCGAAACAGCAAATCCGACATCCCAGCCATCGATGACGAAGAAGACGTCACCGTGCTCGTCACCCCGAGCGGTGAGTTCGGCCGACTCCGCAGGCGAGGTACGCCGACGCCGGAATTCCCGCATGGTATCGATGCCGAGATCACCGAACAGCGCCTGCCTGCTCGCGACGAGATTCATGATCAGCGAGAAGGTACGCCGAACCCGGTCGACGTCGCGGGCCGTGGCGACCGAACCGACATGCGGCAAATTACGCAGTGCGGCAAGACCACCGGAAAAGTCGAGGCAGTAGAACTGGACCTGTTCCGGGGTGTGGGTCAGCGCAGCGGACATGACCAGGGTCTGCAGCGCGGTCGACTTGCCCGATTGCGGGCCGCCGACGACAGCCATGTGCCCGCCCGCACCGGACAGATCCACTGACCATACGTCCTGCCGCTGCTGACGAGGTACGTCGACAAGCGCCAGCGGCAACTGCAGTGGCCCTGGAGATCCCGCCCGCAACAACTGATCGAGGGTGGAAGGCACGGTGAGCGGCGGCAACCACATCGCGTGCGCCGGCCTGCCGTGCCCGGCCAACTGATGCAGCACGGTTTCCATCACGGTCACCGGCTCGCCGTCAGCACTGTCGGTCTGGGGAGCGATCGGTTCCGGCGCGAGGACGGGCGCCGGCCGCACCTCGACCACGTGCGCGGCGGTGAATCGTTGCGGCGGCCGATACCCGCCACCAGCTCTGCGCACCCGCTGCGCGGTGGCAGTCGACGCCTGCGCGGGGGCGACGTAGGGCGACCCCACATAGGCGGCCTGGAAACGTTGCAGGTCACCCGAACCGACCCGCAGATAGCCCGCACCGGGCTTCTTCGGCAGGTGGTAGGCGTCCGCGGTACCGATGGCGTCACGTGAATCGCTGGTCTGGTTGGTGCGCAACGCAATTCGATACGACAGGTGCGCCTCCAGCTCACCCATCCGGTTGGCGGGCACCTTCTGAGAGGCGAGCAGCAGGTGGATGCGCAGCGATCGCCCGAGCCTGCCGATGGCGACGAACAGCTTCGAGAAGCCGGGATGCTGCTCGAGCAGTTCGGCGAACTCGTCGAGGATGATCAGCAGGGTGGGCAGCGGCGCAAGGTCGGCGCCCTGCTCTCGGGCCCGTTCGTAGTCCGCGACGTTGGCGAAGTTGCCCGCGTCACGCAGAATCCGCTGCCGCCTGCCCATTTCGCCGTTGATCACGTCCTCCATACGGGTGACGAGATCGGCCTCCTCCTCCATGTTGGTCACGACGGCGGTCACATGGGACAACCGATCGAAACCGAGGAAGGTCGCGCCACCCTTGAAGTCGACGAGCAGCAGGTTCAACGTATCCGGCGAGTGCGTCGCGACCGCCGAAAGTACGAGAGTACGTAGGAATTCCGACTTGCCAGAGCCGGTTGCGCCGATGCACATACCGTGCGGGCCCATACCTTCCTCGGCGGATTCCTTGATGTCGATATAGACGACGCCGCCTGCGGGGTCGTATCCGAACGGGATGTTCAACCTCGCCCGGTCGCTGTCGCGGCGGCGCGGCCACGTCCGTTCGGGTCGAATATCGCCGGGGTCGGTCACTCCGACCAACTCTTCCCAGGAGGTTCCACCGCTTGCCTGCTCCGCGGCCACCGCCTCCACCACGGTGGAAAGCCGGTACGGAGAGACATTGCGCGCCAGCGCCGTCATGGCGGACGCCGACATCCCATCGGCGACCCCGACCCGCCGCAACCCTCGCACACCTACCTCGCTCAACGACCGATCGTCGGTCACCACGAACTTCAGCGCCCTCGGCAGACTCTGCTCCGCCGGGCCGAGCCGCAGCCACGTGCAGCCGTCGATACCCGAGATATCGCGTTCGCTGGCCGGTCCGCCCACATCGACGATCAGCAGATAGTGGGTGCGGTCCAGTGTGGGTTGGGAATTCGCGGAGAACGGTCCGCGGTTGAGACCGGCCAACACCTTTGTCCGCAGTTCGGCAACGGTGCGATAGATCATCCGGCTCGACCCGATCGCGTCGGTCTCGCTGGGGTGCTGGGTATGCGGCAGCCACTTCAGCCAAGACCATTCAGGACCGTCCGGGTCCGACAGCACCGCGGCGACCGCGACCTGGTCCGCACCATGCAGCACAACGACTTCGGCGATCATCGCACGTATCAGATCGGCTACGGCCTTGGCATCGCCATCGATGCCGATCTGTGGCGCCGACAGCAGATTGATCGCGACAGGCATGCCGCCGACGGTGGAGTAGGCCTTCGCGAATCGGGTCAGTTCGACCACACCGACCGGATCGAGGTCGGTGGTTGGCGCCGCCTCCGGCACGATCACCCGCACCTGGTTGGCGATTCGGCCGCGCCCGATCCGCACCCGCAGGAACTGCGGACTGGCGACCTGCACCTCCCACATCCGCGGGCTGCCGATCAATCGGGAGATCTCTGCCGGACCGGGGTGGGTGTAGCGCAAGAATTCGTATAGCTCCGCCTCGGCCGCGTGCACGGTCTTGCGGTTGTCGGTAATGCTGCGCAGGTAATCCTTGCGTTCCTCATTGAGTCCCGCCGAGCCACCGCCGCCGCCGGCACCCTGGCCGCCCATCATGCCGAACATCGACACCAGCATCATGGCCGGGAACATCATCGACATCGGCGACATGGGAGCGCCCCCGCCGCGGAACATCATGACCATCATTCCGCCCATGGCCGCGACCATGACGACCGGCATGATCATCTTGAGGCGCGAAGGCGGCACCGGCTTGGGGAGCTCGGTTGGTGGCTGCAAGCGCAGCTCGGTCACGGCGGGCGCCTTGGGGCCGCGCACCATCCGGGCGGGCCGCACGAATCGACGGGTACTGGTCACGATCCACCACCTAGTCCGGCGACTGTCTGGTTCGGCGGGATGCCGTCATGCTGAATCTTGGCATCGCGCGTCGAGAGGGTCGGGCCGACCGCGAACAGCGAAACAACGCTCCATGGCGCGGGCACGGGTGCCCGTAACCCGAGCGCTGTCAAACTCTGATCGGTACCACTCTCGCCAAGCTTCGCGTCGACTCCGTAGCGAACACCGCTGTCGGAGATCCAGAACAGCGATTCACGCAGTGGCGAACCCGGTTCCGCGCCGGTCACCTGTACGAAGCGACCTGTGTCGCGCGGCAGGTACGCCGAATCGGCCGTGCGTCCGCGCGAGGTTTCCGAGTTCACCAGGTCGACGGTCCGGCCCAGCTCATCCTTCTTCAGCGGCAGTTGCCTGCCGACCAGGAGTTCGGTGGCGGCATTCGGGTCGGTGCCGGTGCGCGACCAGTGATAACAGGTGACTTCCGACCGCCCGGGGTCGACGACCCGGATCGGACGCGACGGGTAGGTCGCCGTCCCAGGCCAAACACCGGGGCGCAGGTTGGCCGCAATCACTGCGGGCCCGACCGTTTGGGTGGACGGCGCTCCCTGGACATCGGCATTGCGGATCATCGACGCCAACACGGCAGTCACCCGAACCACGCCCGACTGCGAGACCAGATAATAGGACGCGCCCTGATCCGGTGTGGACATCGTGAGCACCGAGCCGACCAGCACGGTGAGTCCGGTGCTCAACGTCACCGTCTGGCCTACGCCGGGCACGTCGGGCACTCGCAATGGCGGTACTTCCGGGATCGCATTGATCAGGCCTTTGGACACCGCCATCACCGGGCTGGTCGCATCGATACCCAACGCCAGCGCGACCGGTGAATTCGACAGGTCGATCGCCGCGCGCACGACCCCCTTTTCACTGTCGTCGTACACCAGCCATGTGGTGGTGTCGTCGCGCAACAAACGGGCCTCGCCGTCGGCGAGCAGCCTGTTGGAATCACCGTCGACCGCGAGCGGACCACCGATCGCGGTGGTGCGCACCGCAGACCACCGCAGTGTCGGCAGACCGGTCTGCGGATTGATCGGCGCGGCAGCACCGGTCTTCGCGGTATCGCACACCGTCCACGATGAATCTCGTTCGTCGGCGTCGACGATGCTGCCAGGCGCACCGGGAATGCCGACCCACGGGCCACGCGGATACTTCGCCAATTCGTCACGTGTGACAGGTACCGGCTTGTCCGGAGCACCGATGATGAGCCGCGCCGAGGTCAGGTTCAGCGCCGGGTACAACCGATTGCCGACGCGCACGAATAGTGCGCCGGTGTCCTTCTCGGACAGGATTTTCGAGTCGCCGATCTTCTTGGCGGGCTTGAAGAATGCCATCACCGCCGAACCCGCGATCGCGACACAGACAATGGCGATACCGATCGCCAGCGCGGTGGAACGACCACGTTGCGGGTCGTCGACCATCGAGGCGTCGCGGCGGACCAGCGCATGTTCGATCCTGCGGAGCAGAAAGCGCCAACCAGATATCTGGTGTTTGGTCACCACCCGGAAGCGTGCCACCGGTTTTCGTTCCTTCCGCCGACCTGATGCCCAAACCTATCCGTCGCCTACCACGCAACGACCGCATGCCTTCCCACGGATGGGAACTCGACATTCGACTCCGAGCCGCGTCCGACCGTCGGATACGCGCAAGTTGCCGTATACCGCATGCGCTTTCGCGGACATTGCGCCCCGACTGGTGATATTGGACCTCGACCCGCGAGCATTACCTGGACCGCGTCCACACCACCATGGTTGTAGAGCCGACGGTCGCCGACTTACCAGAGCCGACGACACATCCATGTTGGCCCCGGCCGCAGAACCAGCGCCGTGCGTGAGGTGATCACCAACAGCGGCGTGGCCGATATCGACGGGAGCCCAACGCGACCAGGTGCACTTTCGATGCACCTCTGAGCGAGTCCATCCTTCGCCGGGTCGGCTAGGACCTCACGCTCGCGCGGATGGCGCCAAACCGTCCAAAGCGCTGGTGATGTCGAAGGCGTCGATCGTCATCAGCTCCACGTCGGTCATCGACAGGATGTCCGCGTTGTCCTTTGTAAAACGGTAGTCGCGTTCGGCTTCGGAGGATTCGATCACATTGCGCACGAAACGACCGTTGCCCGCCAGGTCGATCAGTCGCCTGCCGTTCTTGGTCTGCGACGCCAACTGCTCGCAGCGAAGCCGCAGCACCTCACGCGCTTCTTCGGAGAGGATCGAATCCTTTTTGCGCGCAATGTGATCAGCGATCTGCACCAGCTCGTCGGCCTCGTAGCTCGCGAACCGGATCCGCTTAGTGAACCGGGAAGCGAGACCGTCGTTGGACGCGAGGAACCTGTCGATCTGATCCTCGTACCCGGCGATGATCACGACCAGCTTGTCGCGATCGTTCTCCATCCGCGCGAGCAGCGTGTCGACCGCTTCCTTACCGAAAGCATCGCCGCCGGAGAGACCCTCCTGGATCAACGTGTATGCCTCGTCGATGAACAGCACCCCACCCAGCGCCGAGTCGATCAGCGCGTTGGTTTTCGGTGCGGTGTGGCCGAGATGGGTGCCGACCATGTCATTGCGGGAAACCTCGATCACATCGGCATTTTCGACGACGCCGAGCCCGGCGAAGATCTTGGCGATGACACGGGCAATGGTGGTTTTACCGGTACCGGGAGGCCCCGAGAAGATCAGGTGCTGCGACCGTGAATCCACGGCGAGCCCACGCTTGGCGCGTACCTGATCCATCAAGACACCGGACTTCAGCCGGTCTACCTGTTCCTTGACCGAGTCCATGCCGATCTGCGCCTGCAACAGATCGGAGGCTTCCGCGAGCTGCGCGTCGCGTGCCGACCGGGCCGCGGAGGCGGCAGCTTCGGCCGGATCGTCGCCGGAGGTCGGATCCCATTCATTGGTGCGAGAGGCGATGACGTCCGGCGTGGCGACTTCGAGCTTGTAGGTCTTGTCACGGACCGCGCGCTGCCATTCCTCACGTTCCGGCCACAGCCCCGACCCTTGCAGGCCCTTGAGGATTTTGTCCGCGGCATCGTGATCGCCGTTCTGCCGCAACAGCATTCCGAGCAAGAAATGCGCGTCCGCCCACAGGTAGGACAGGCTGCCCGAGGAGCTGTCCTCGACGATCCGCTGCGCCCGCGGCATGGCCTCGCCGAAGCGACCGAGATGGGCGAGCGACTGGGCCGCCATCAGCTCGGCCGCGATGTCGAGCAACCCGTCCTCGAGCGAAGGCCGCGCGCTCCGCGCCGCGAGCACATCCGACCATCGCTTTGTGCGGAAGAACAACGACATCCGGACGAAGTGGGAGACGTCGTCGTTGGGCACCTCGTTGAGAATGGCGACGGCTTCCTGCCATTCACCACCCTGGCCGTACGAGCAGGCCTGCGCTATCGCGATCTGATCGCGATCCGCCATGGCGACCCGCAGCCCGTACATGCCGATCTCGACCTGACACCACAACGCACGGTCGACAAGGCCGGCCCGCTGCTGGTCGCGATAGAGATTGTGCACAGACCGGTAGGCGCCGTAGATCACCTCCGAGGTGACCTCACCTGCCATCGCGCGCCCGAGCCAGGCATCGCACATATCCGGATCGAGGTCGGTGGCCGCCCGGAACGCCGCGGACGCATGATTGTCGTTGCGCACACCCCCGGCGACCAACGCCAAACTTTGAACCCCTGTGTAGAACGCGTCCTCGGCCGCTGACAATTCGGGCTTCCCTTCCGCCGATCTCGCCTGAACGAACAGTAGTGATTGTCTGCCGCGCCCAGACCGCATGATGTTCCCACCACTGAGAATAATGGATGGATCGCCTCCGGTCGGCCGCCAGGTACCCACACAACCAGCTTTGAACGTGCCGTCACTTGACGGTATGGTTCGCCACAGGTCGCCGGTTCCACTTCCGACGACCCACTTCCGGCGGCGGCTGGCGGCCGCGATCCGGCCTCCAGCCGCCGCGAGGTGCCCGCATTCGATCTCTGCGCAATTTACTTGCCGCTAATTGGGTGCACACTATTGAACGTTCCGTCGTTATCGGATATCGTTTGAAGCAGATCGTTCGGTCCCTCATCCCAGACGATCTAGCCAATAGCAGCGGCCGGTAGCGCCGGCACGCCACCGGCCGCTGCTGGGCAAAATTCTTCCGCCTCGCGGAATTCGCGCTCCACAGTCGCTCTTCGTAGCCTTCCGGAGCCTCGATACCGACGCCTCCCCACTGACGAGAAGCTCCACCACATCCGCGATTTGCCAGATTGATCGCGCACCGGAATCGGTATGTCACGCTCTCGTTCAGCGACGTTCGGCAGCTGAGCCCGTCGCAATGAGGGCAGGCTTCGCGGTGGTCCGCTATCGACTCCGATTGGTCCGGAAGCAGCAGTGGGTGCCACTGCGTGTGGTGGCACAGGGTGGTACGGGACACCACACACGTTGAGGAAGACGACTTCGCCCGGGACCTCTAACGCGCCGTGGCCGGCTTACCGATTCAGAGCACCCGCACAACGACAGCGTCGCTGGACATACGTGAGTATTTGACCGTCGAACCAGAGTAGGGCGCCTCGATGACCATGCCGTTGCCCGCGGCGAGCTGAACATGCTCCGGCCCACGACTACTGAACGAACTGCCGGGGAACACCAGGTCGCCGGGTTGAACATCGTTGGGATGCACGCGAACTCCGCTGTAGATCTGGTCGTAGGTGGTACGTGGGAGCACCACCTCCCCATTGGTCGCCTGCGCGATTGCATACTGAGTCAGACCCGAACAGTCGAAACCACCGCCGCTCGGACCGCCCGCACCGCCACCACCCCAGATGTAGGGGGTGCCGAGCCAGGCCTTGGCCGCATTGACCGCACTACCACCCTTTGTTCCGTCCGATGGCGCGATGCTGCGGCGTTGCAATCGGGACGACGATCGCGAGCGGCTGCGACCACGACGGCGTGCTGTCGTTCCGCGGCGACGGGTCCTGGACTGCGGCACGGCGGAGGGCATGATCCGCGCTGCCTGCTGGTGGGCCGCCGCGACATCGGAATTGACCCGTTTGGTCGCGTTGGTGAGAGTGTTCTGTGCGGCATCGAGCAAGGCGGGACCGCTGAACCTGGTGTCGCCGACCGAGGCGATCGCCTGCACCCGAGCCTGGAGATCGGCGATCTGATTGTTCAGGCCGTTACGACCATTGACCGTTCCGTCACCGGATTCGGCGACGGCCTTGATGGTGACACTTTCTTTGCCCGCATGTGTTTCGACAAGGGAAGTGTGCATGCCGCGTGCGTCGGTATAGGCGGTCACACCCTTCCCGCTATGAGCGCTCACATCATCGGTGACCGCCTGGTACGACACGCTCTGGCCTGCTTGGGGCTGGCCTTCGCCGTACAGCCCGAGTAGCGACTGCAGGACCCCGTACAGGTCGCCCGTCAGTTCCGGTGCCATTCGACCGACTCGCCTTCGCGCATCACCGACCGCCTTTCCCATCGTGTTCGGGCATCGTGTCGCCGACCCGAATCCGGCGTCTTCCCTATCGAAAGGATTTTGCATTCAACTATGCGCACTCCCCAACGACGGGAAGCCCGGACAATGAGGGGGAACTCGTGAGAGGTGGTGTGGACGCATGGCAACGGATGTGGTGAAAGCTGCCGCCGACAAGAAGGCGAAGGCGCGAAAGGCCGCCACACCGCTGCCGAAGAACTATTGGAAGGTGGAACTGGTCCGTCCACCGGGTGTGTCAGCAGGCGTGACCGCCTACATCACGTTGGCCGAAGGCGCTATTCAAAACGCGGTAGACCTGCTCGGCAGGGGCGTGCCGAAACCGCCACCAGACGTGCAGGAACTCCTGCAGCCGGTCGTCTACGAGACGGTGGGCAAAGGCGAGGCAACCGAGGCGTACCAGAAGATCATCGACACCGTCGAGGCCACGCAGACGTGGCTGGTGATGGAGGACGCCAAAGTAATCAAGACGTCCGTACGCGTTGCCGCCGAACAGAATATGACGCTGAAGGGCATCCAGCGTGTTGTCGCGGATCTCAACAGCGAGCTCAAAGCCGTCGGAACGGCCAAGCTGAAACCGCCGCAGGAGACGGCCCTGCTGAAGCAGATCGTCACGGCGATCGAAGCGGTGTACAAGAAGGTCATGGCGGTCGCCGAGCTCAACGAAGACATCGCCAACGGTGGCGACAAGCCCAACCCCACCCAGCCCAAACCGCAGGCACCCGGCACCCCTGCCCCTCCCGCAGGCAACAACGGAGGCGGCGGCCCGAGCATCCTGGACCAGTTGATGCCGATGCTCGGGATGCTCCCGATGATGGCGATGCCACTGGCACAAATGATTCCGGAAATGATGAAGAAAGAGGAGGAGGCGAGGAAAGACCGCGAGGAGGAGCAGAACCGCACGCCTCCTGCTGCCGCTGCACAACCCCCGAGCGACCGCGCAACGCCACCTGCCGAGGCGGCCCCGCCGGTCACCGCCGCACCGATCGCAGCCGCGAGCGACGATTCCGGACAGGATCCGGCTGCCTCCGGTATTTCCGCGACCCCGGTCTCGCTGATGAGACCCGCCGCTCGCTCCCGGAGGCGGGCCGCGGAACAAGCTGGTTCGGCCGAAGGCACGCAACAGCAAGCCGACGATGACGATGAGGTGGACGACGCGGCTGCGGATGCGCCACTCACCGTGGACATCTGACCGAACGGAAGCAACCTGACAACGGCCGGCGTGGGTACAGCCGATCGATGCGGGCATCAGGCACATCATGCAACAGAATCAGGTCGGCATCAGGCGATGATCGCCTGATGCCGACCTGATTCTGTTGCTCCGCGGACTCCCGCTGCTCTTGGACGTTCCTTGGCAATAGCCGTCCAACGGGCTCGGTACCGTCAGCGAACTCATTATGCTTCCCGGAGGAACCGACTCACCCACGTTCTACGCGGGCGGCCGACACCCACCAGGACCTCGGCCGCTAGGGCTTCGCTCGACGGACGAACGCCGAGCGGCCCCTACTCGCTCTTTCCCACTCTGGCAGCGTGCCTTACGGTTGTTCGGGCACGACCACACGTGGTACGACCGGTGGCGTTTCCGCAGGCGCGGCAACGGCGCCGGAAGGCGGCCCGGCCGTGACGCCCGAAGCCGTGACCGCGCCGGGCGCGGCAGTCGGGCGGGAGACACGTTCGGGCGCTGCAGTGATGACAGCGGCGGGAGTGTCGACGAACTGCGGATGCTCGACGATCTGTTCGTGTGCGTACACGGCGTCGCGCAGGCTCTGCCTTGTCGATTCCTCCGCGAGCAGCAGCACCAGCTCGTTGCATCGACGGTCGAACACCATCGCGCGCAGCCCGGAGACTTCGCTGTCGACCCGCAACTGACCGACCTCCACCCGGCCGACGTCGACCCGCTGCGACAACATCGACGCCGCCAACAGATCGTCGGCGTCACGGAATTCGTCCCACAACTGTCGCGGCACCGTAGTACCCGACTGCAACGCGGACAGAATGCGCTCCCGCAGACGTCGCGACTCGAGCGCCGCGACAGGCGCGGGCCCCGACCGCTGCAACCGCGCGTTGGCGTCCGCAGCCAGTTCGACGCAATTCGCACGAACCTGCGAATCATCAATTGCGGCAACACGTTCCAGCGCCGGAACGGACCCCGTCAGACCGAGTCGATCGGCCGTGTCCGGTGTGAACACGCGCAGATCGACGTCGTAGACCGGAGCGACGAGTCCGTCCATCGCGGCGTCGGGGAACCTGGCACGCAGACCCGGATCGATCGGTCCGGACGACACCAGAGCCGACAACTGAGCGTTCGCCTTCCCACCCCAGGCCAGGCCGAACTCCGCAAGCACCCGCGCCGGGTCCGAGACGCCTTCCCATGGCGATGCGTTATCCGCCGAGTCCTCGCCGAGCAGTTCGTCCCACAGCCACGGCGTGGACACCTCACGAGGTAGGAACAGCTTGGCGGGCATCCACCCGCGCCCTTCGTTCGAAGTGATGAAGATACCGGCGCCGGCCGGTCCCCGCATCACCGACACCGCCCAGGTCATTCCCACCGGGGAGTCCACGGCCGCGAGGACGCTGCCGAGCAAGGTCCGAGCAAGTACCAGATCGGCGTTCACCTGGTCGCCGACGACGTACGCCGGTTCGGCCTCCTTCGCCTTCGCCGCGGCGACTGCCTCGCCGAAGGGGGTCGTCATCGAAACCGGCATCGGAACCGCCGACGGAACCGGCGGCTGCCCATCGGGGCGGCCGGACGCGCCGGCCGACGATGCCGACGTCCCACCGTCAGCTGCACCGTAGAGCGAGCCTCCCGCCGGCGGGAGAACACTGCCGCCCGCCGCGGACGTCGCGCCCGCACTCGGCGACGTCGACTGGGTGCCCACGACTCCCGAAGTGTCTTCGTCGCCGGCGTCGGGCATTACCGCACCGGAGGTACCCGGCGCGGCACCAGTCGGTTGCAGCACAGACGGGTCCTGCGCGCCGCCCGGCGTTGGCGCCCCCGAGGTTTCGGGGTGTTCGGGGCCGACCGAGGTCGGGCCACCGGGTGCGGGTGTCGGTGGCGACATCGGCGCATTCGGGTCGGTGTCGCCCGGCAGCGGCCCGGCAGGCAGCGGCCCGGCAGGCAGCGGCCCGGCAGGCGGCGGTGTCGCACTGGGTTGGTTGAGATCCTGGCCCGACTTGCGGAGCAGGTTAGCGATCTCGTTGTCGTTGTTCTCGAAGTCGTTCGCAGCTTTGATCAACTGCCGCGCGGTTTCGTCGTGTTCTTGGGCGAGAGCCTCGCCGGCGCGCTCTCGAGCTTCGTAATAGGTGTTGAGCGCCTTGTACACCGGATCGGCGATCGCGCCGTAGGTCCCGGGGAAGCTGGCGAGCCAGTCAATCGGCGGCTTCGACCACGCGCGGGTATCACTGGCGACCCGCTGATGCTGAGCCGCCAGCTGGCGCAGCACATCAGGGTCGAGATCGATGATGTGAGGCATGCGCGATCAGGTCCTTTCCACCAATAACACCTTCATTGTCGATTCTTCCCACAATTGGGAAGTCCGATGTACATCGGCCGCTACTGCCGAACGGTCCTACCTGCCTGCACCACACCAACTTTCAATGTTCACAATGTTTCATTGCTTCAGCGACCAGGCCCAGCGGTAATCGTCGGCCGCCGAGGTGCGCGATGAGCATCCGGTGCCGGTCCGTGCGCCGCCGCCTCGTCGAACGCCGGATGCCCGATCAGCTGCGTGTGCGCGTACATCGCATCCCGCAAGCTCTGGCGCGTCGGCTCATTCTCCAGCAGTAGTACGAGTTCGTCGCAGCGGCGCTCGAACACCATCCCACGCAGAGTGGTCAACTCCGAAGTCGATCGAGCATCGGACTGTTCGGATCGCAACTCGCCCAGTGCGACCCGGGAGACATCGACCCGCCGCGACAGCATCGACGCTGCCAACAGATCGTCCGCGTCGCGCAATTCCTCCCACCAGTCCTGAGATACCGCTTTCCCCTGCCGCACTGCGGCGAGAATCCGCTCGCGCACCGCAGGCGCGTCGAGCGCGTGCACCGATCCGAGTCCGGCCTTGCCGATTCGGACGTGCGCATCCGTGGCCAGGTCGACACAGCGCGTGCCGATATCGGCCTCCGGCGTGGCGACGGCTCGACTCACCAACGCGGGCGCACCGACCAGACCGAGGCGATCGACGAGACCCGCTCGTGGTGCACTCAGGTCCATTGCCGAGGAAGGCCCCACCTCCCCCTCTGCGGGCACATCCCCCAGTTGGCGGCGCAAGTTCGTGTCGATCGGCTCCGACGACACGACCGCGGTCAGGTGCGCACCAGACTTGCGCCCCCAGGCCAATCCGAATTCGGCAAGCACACGCGCGGGATCCGCAACGCCTTCCCAGGCGAATCCGTCGGAAACCTCCCACACCCAGGGGGTGGACACTTCACGTGGCAGATACAACCCGGCGGGCAACCACCCGCGGCCCTCGTTCGACGTCACGAACGCACTGATGCCACCCGGGTGACGCATCACCGAAACCGACCACCCGAGTCCGACCACCGATGCACCCCCGGCCGCGAGAACGCCGCCGAGTATGGTGCGCGCCAGCACCAGATCGCCGTCGACGCGACTGCCGAGCACGAACGCCGGAGCGGCGGAAGACGCCATCGCGGCGCCGACTACGTCACGAACCAATTCGTTACTGCCGCCGGTGCTCTCCGGTTCACCATCCTGCGGGATGTCGCGGTTCGGCGGCTGCGATTTGCTCGGCGCCGCAACGTTCGAGCCCGGACCAGCCGTCACCTTGGGCACGGCGGTCGGTCCTCGTGATTCGGCAGGCGCCATCGTCGAACGGGCTTGATTCGACGACTGCGCGGCCGCGGCGGCCGCCGACGTACCGCCGACGGAGGTGGAGGCAGCGGTCACACCTGAAGTAGGCGAGGTAGCGGAGGTAGTGATCGCAGGCCCGACCTGAGCGCCCGGTGTGACCGGAGTCGGCATGACCATCGGAACCGACGGCATCGCGGCCGGATCGGCCGTGGCTCCGCTCCGCGCCGCCGACGAATCGAGCGAGGACTCGGCATCGGGGCCGGAAGCGGTTTTCGCTGCGGATTTCTCGTCCGTTCCGGTCTCGGCAGCCGTATGACGGGCACCGGGCTCGGTATCCTTCTCGACGGTACCGGTCTCATGATCAGCGGGACCACGCTCATGATCGGCGGAGCCCTCCGCTATCGACGATGAACGCGACAGCCCCAGGCCGGGGGCGGCACCCGGATGGTCGCTCGGCCCTGCAGCCGGTGCATACGCTGCGCCAGTCGTCGTGCCGCCGGGCGAGGAGGTGGACGGTGGCGGCACCGTGGACGGCGGCAGCACAGAACCACCGTCCGCATGACCGCGACCGGGCCTTTCGTCGAATTCCCCCGCGTCGGTGGTCGGCAACGGCAAGCCGATGTGGTCCGGTTCCGGCAGACCTACAATGCCGTCGGGGAACGGCGGCAACGGCACGACCTGGTGGGTCTCGGGGCGATCCGGTCGGCGGCCGTCATGCCGTGGGCCGGAATGATCCGTTGCACGCCGATGCCCCGGCCCGTAATCGGAAGTGCGGGGATCACCGGACCCCCATGGGCCTGGCAACCCGAAGGCTTTGGAGATCTCGTCCAGGCTTGGCAGGCCGTGCGGACTGATCGATTGCAGCGCGGTGCGCATGACATCCTCGACCTCGGCTCTTGCCCCGGCGATGATGCCGGGTATCCGGCCCCGGATAGCCTCGGCGTCGGATTCCTCCTTCTGTTCGGCGGCTTCTCGCGACGCCTTCTGAATCCGCCTGGTGGCGCGATCCACGATGTCCAGAATCTGATTCCTGGTCCGATACACCAGATCAGAGAAATCCTGGTAGGTGTCGGCTGCCGCGTTCAGCGCGTCCGCGAATGCCTCCGCGGTGCCCCGCCTGCGGAGCATCTCTTCCTTGACCGCGTCTAGACCCACACTCGATATCACCTGATCGTCGAAGACGCGGCGCTTGTTTTCCGCGTCGAGGAGATCGAGCGTGGCGGCTCCTTCGCGCGCAAGTCGTTCGAGAGCGCGCCAGTTCGCCGGAGAGATCGCAGGCCAGTTGTTGCCGACGATCGCATTCCAGTGCGGGCTACTACGGTCGGGATCCATCAGACCTCGAGTCGGCGGATCCTCGCGCCACTCGCATCGTCTTCGGTGGTGTATGCGTTCACGATGTGCTTGGTTCGCCCGTCGGTCTCCGGCGCATGCTTACCGCTGGTGACCACGGCCTCGCATATCGGGGTCGCAATCCATTCGTCGTGGGTCGCGACGAGTTGAATGTCGAGCGGCGACTCCGGGCGGCACGACAACGCCACGTCCTTGACGTTCGTGATGATCGCGTCGACCTGACCGGTCACGGTGGTGATGGATCCGGCAAAGGCGGCGGCCGCCGCCTTCACTTCGTGTGCCTCGCCTATATGCAACGTCATGTCGGTGTCCCCTCTTCGCGTTGCGATGAGTGTGTTCAGGAAATGGACTTGCCGAACGCCTCTCTCTCCATGGCCCGGTACGCCGCTTCGGTGGGGAGGTCGAAGGAGTCGATCGTGTAGGACTTCGTGCCCTTGAATTCCATCTCGGTCCGCAGCCCTACCCGCGACTTCGCATGCGCCAGTCGCGCACACCGGAGGATCTCGGCACCCAACCAGACGTCACCGTTTTCGCGCGCGTCGTCGGTGATGTGCAGACCGACAATCTCACCGTCCCTGTCGCAGGCGACGCCGACGGTGTTGTCAGGGTTGAGCACCTCGTAGGTCAGCGTCCGCCAGTCCGGCTCCCTGGTGCCGGTTTCGGCATCGTCGAAGTCGTCGTCGTCCGAATAGTTATTGCTCATCGGCTGTTCTCCGAGAATCGTTAGGCGGGTTGGGATCTGTATGCGTAGTCCGAGGTGGGACCACCGGGCGGGCCCTCCAAGCGTGTCGCGAGCTCGGACCACGGTTCGTCCTTGATGCGCATGACCTGGCTCAACGGCCAGAACCGTGCGCCGAGATACATCTCCCCAGTGCCGTCGGCGTCCACATCGAGATGATCGGGGCCGTCGTTTGTCGCATTGAGAGTGACAGACGTGAGTGGTGGGACGGCGTCATCGACATTGAGGATGGTCGCGCCGCCGCCGGGGATGAAGCTCTGCCGAAGTCTCGGGCTGTTGCCGATCACGACGTCGGCGCTGTTGGTGGTGATGGTGACCTCTGGGTTCATCATCAGCTGCATTGCCCAGGACCTGGCAGCTTCTGCAGGCCGGTCGGCATTGATCGCGATGGTGAGGGTAGCCGCGAGGTCGACGACGAGCAGCGTTTGCGCGGTCGTGACACCGACGATTACCAATCGCTTGGCCGTGCCGACCGGGTGCGGGAGATCATCCGCGGCGAACGACATCACGTCCGCGCCGGCACCGCCTCCGGTGGCGGGGTGCGCGTTGACGGTACCGGTCGCCACATCGATCGTGTAGGCGACAACGATCTCGGAGGACTGATCGGCCACCCCGGCCAGCCGCACGAGGCCCTCCTCGTGCAGCCATCGCACCGTATCGGCGACAGTGACCTCGGGGACCGCCTCCGCCATCGCACTGGGCGTGGTCATTACGCCTGACCCGCCGCCGCTGCGGCCGCTGCGGCCTCGATCTCCTCAGGTGGAGTGTTCATGATGACCTGGTACTGCCGTGCCGCGTCCGCAGTGCTCTCACGGATGGCGGCCATTACCTCGGCGACCAGTTCCGCACTGGTGAATCGAGCAGCGGTACCCGGTGCCACGTAGAGATCGGTGAGCCTGCCCATCGCGTCCACCTCGGGGATGACCCCACCGCGCGGCGACGGTCGCCGAGCCCGGATGCTGTCGATCCGTTCACGCATATCGGCGATCCGATGCCGAAGATCGCGGGCGGCGTCCAGCGCCGCCTGCACGTCGGGATGGATAGAACTCATACGTTACCTCCGGATTGGGACGTGTTCTGGTTGCTCGGGCCCGGCGTCGGCGGCGTCACGGTCGGGGCGATGGTCGGCCGTTCGCCGATCACCAACTCGGTGTGCTCTGTGTCGTCGACATACATCAGGCGGTCGGGATGCCACGCCACTACCCGGCTGCGGTCGTTGCCACCACCGCCGCCCGCACCGCCCATGCCCGGGGACATCGGCATGTACGGCATCATCGGCGAGCCACCCATGGCACCTCGAGCCGCGCCCGACGCCGCCGCACTTGCCGAATCCATCATCGGAGCACGCGGCATGGCCGATCCGGTGACGAGCGGCCCTGTCGACGCGGGCAAGGGGCCGGCGGCGAAGGTCTGGATCGCTGGAGCATCCACCTCGCCGATACCTCCGCCTCCTCCTCCTCCACCACCACCGCCACCACCGAGACCGCTGGGAATCCCGAGATCCGCGTAGTCCTCGTAGCCGTAGTCACCCAGGTCGT
Organism: Nocardia sp. CWNU-33; assembly: GCF_046764895.1. Taxonomy (NCBI): domain Bacteria; kingdom Bacillati; phylum Actinomycetota; class Actinomycetes; order Mycobacteriales; family Nocardiaceae; genus Nocardia; species Nocardia sp. CWNU-33. The sequence continues at coordinate 36,684 of NZ_JBKOQN010000050.1, forward strand.
CGAAGGATCCCTGATCCTGCGCGTTCTGTCCCATGCCGGACATCGCGCTCATCAAGGGCAGCATCGAGTTGAGCATGCTGTTATCGCTGCCGCCACCGTTGTTGCCGCCGTTGTTGTTGCCGTTGCCGTTACCGGTGCCGTTCCCCGGCCCGTCACCGGCGGGCGGCTTTGCCTCGACCTCGGCAACATATCCGGTAACGGTCTCCGCCGAGCGAGTGTTCTGTTCCTCGAACTTGGCCAGCGCCTTTTGAATCGCCACCTGATTCTTCGAGCGGATCGCGGCGACGAGTTCCTTGCGCGCGGCCTTGATCTCCTCCGGTGTGGGGTGTTTGGCCTTCGCCCTGCGGAACGCGTTGCTATAGGTGTCGACGTCATCGGCCAGCGTTTTCATGCGAGTGCCGAGCTGATCCAGCTTGCCCCGGTGCCGGTCGAGTTCGGCGGCCGCCGCCGCACCCACCGGCTTCCAGTTCTGCATCATTCGCGCCGCGCCATCGACGAACTCGACGGCAACGGCGTAGGGGCCACCGGCGAATCCTCGCACCGAGTCGGCGAACTTGGTCGCGGCGCCCGGCCCGGGACCATCGCGCAACTGTTCGGCGAACGTCAGCGGATCGACGGAGCCGCCACTCGAGGGGAACGACAGCACCGGCGGGTCCTGCTGTTTGAATATTTGCAACTCACCGACAGGATTGGCGACCAGCTCGCCCCCAGTGCCGTTCACGAGGCGAGCGCCCTGGTCGTCTTCCGTGCTGTAAGCCTCTGCCGCACGCCCGACCTTGTGCGCGGAGCGCTGAACGTCGTTGAGCGCCGCCCGGATTCCGTTGAACACATCCGCCGTCGCGGCGTTGAGTGCCGGCACATGCTGCGACGAGATCGAATCGGTGCCTGCGGGCACCACCCAGCCACGAGGCAGCGCGGTCCCGATGTCACGCGCCATTCCGGCCAGTTTCGATGCCTCGATAACCAGTTGATGCACATCGACTTCGAGCGCCATCGCCTCCTCTTCCCTGGCCGTCGCTCGATCAGCCCGCGGCGATGGCCGGCACCATCGCGCTCGCGGACTGATCGGCCGGCGCCGCCGTCGCGGGGAAGACCCCGCCGTCCGTCGGTGCGGTCACATCGATACCACGCGGATGCGCGAACCCACTGAACTCACCGAAGTCGCCCGCAGGACGGGACTCTTCAGGTTTGCCGGGGTCACCCAGCTTGCCGGGTTCCCCTGGCATGCCGGATGCATCAGGCGTACCGAGAGCGCCAGGCGTGCTCGGTGCACCAGGCGTGCTCGGTGCACCAGGCGTGCCCGGAGCTGCCGCATCATCGTCCGACATCTGCATAGCGAACTGCACCAACTCGCCCCGGAGGATGGCTTCCAAGGTGCCGCCGTCCTCGGCGGGGAACACCACGAGCAGCGCCGTGCGGTCGCTACCCCAAATCGCCACATCGCCGGTTATCAGCTGGTACGGATCGACGCGCTCGCCGATCTGCTTGTTGTCGGTCCACTTGGCGGGCGTCTTCTCGTATGCCTTCTTTGCGCTGGTGGATTTGGCATTGCCGAACGCCGCATCGAGCGCCTGCGCCACAATCGGCGAGACCTTTTGCGTACGACCGTCTTTGTACGTGTACAGCACCATTCCGTCTTCGTCTGGTATGCGCGCGGGTGGGCCACCGGCAGGCTGCTGGGAGTTGGCGCCAGGCTGCGGCGTCGTGTTCGTCGCAGGCTGCGCAGTCGCCGGAGCGGTCGACGCAGGCGGAGCCAGGGCCGCTGGCGGTGCGACCACAGCCGCGGGCGGGTACAGTCCGTCGCGGTAGCGAGGGTCGAGCTCGTCGCGCCGATTGTTCAGATCCTGGTCGGCCATATTCCGCATCATCGCCTGCTGCATCATCATCGGCAGCATCTGGCTCATCATGTCGCCCATACCGCCCATACCGCCCATACCGCCCCCGGCAGCGGACGGGTAGCCCGCTTGCATCGCACCCGGAGACGTCGGATAGTTCGTGCCTGGGAGATTGCCGACCCCACCGGGTGTTCCACCCGGGTCAGTGCCCGATGGATCATCGAGTCCGGGGGTCGAGGGGTCGTCGAGACCGGGGGGATCGCCGAGTCCCGGGGGATCGTCGAGTCCAGGAAGGTCGATGTTCGGGTCGAGAGGCGATGGGTTCGTTCCCGGCGGAGTAGGGGTCACCGGTGGGAAGACCGGGGGGTTGGCCGACAGCCGCTGGAGCTCATCTTCCAGCTTCTTGTTGGCGTCCAAGAGGTCCTGGTACTTCTTCATGTCGGCGGTGGTCTGGTCGATAGTGTTGGCGGTTGCAGCGTTTGCGGCTTTCGCCTTGTCGAGCGCGGCCTTCGCCAAGTCCGTCGCCGTAATCAGATAGCCCCAGATATGATCGTCGATCTTGATAGCACCCTCGGCAACGCCAGGTGGAACCGTTGGCGCGGCGTCGCAGACCTTCTCCACGACAGCGTTCAATTCCTTCTGTCCCGTTTGGCCGATCACATCAGTCTTCTTCATCAGCTTGGGCAGGTCCTTGCCGGACTCGTGAAGAAGTTGGAATTTCCGCTCCAGTTTCCCCGCGGTAACGGCATATGACTCGAAATTGGCCGCGTCCACACCGGTCACCTGAGGTATGACCGGCATCGTCGGGGGCGGAGTTTTGGAGTCTTTGCCCATGCTGTTGTACCAGCCGAGGAAGTCTCGGTGCACATCTTTGTATATCTGCTGAGTGTAAAGTCCGAAGAGATATTCCTTCGGATACTTGTCGCCTATACCAGCGTTTATCGCATCCCGATCCGGGATGAGCATCCGATACATATCCATTAAACGACCCCTCAGGCCGGCTCGAGCACGTCAGACTGCCGCTTCTGCGGTGCTACTATTTCTTCGGCAGCAGCTAGGTTGCACCACTCGACTCCCGGATCATGTACCGCTGCGGAATGTTTCCGTTCGACGATCCCGATCCCGATCCCGATCCCGAAACCGGAGCATCGATCCATGTGGTCGGCAATTTGTCGGCCCACACCTTTTTCGGAGTGGTTGGTTGATCCCCAAAAAAGGAACTCGTTACCCCGGCGACCGGGGGAGCAGCAAGCGCAGCCGAAAGTTCAGGCCCCATCGAGCCTCCGAGACGACCGACCACTCCCCCGAGAGCCCTTCCGACCAGCGGGCCTCCCACCGCGGTGAGTCCAGCAGTGACGAGCCCCGACTCCAACCCCTCCTTCACAGAACCGGATTCGAAACCGTTGAGAAGTCCGCTCGTTGTACCCATTAGTGCACCGCCCAGCGTCGCAGCCACGACCATCGAGGAGCCAGCGGTGAAGGGAGCGAAAGCCAGACCCGCCCCTATAACGATCCAGTCCTTGGCCTTTAGGCCCAAGAAGTCTGAGCTCAGCCAGCTCATGAGGTCACCTACTCGCCATCAGGGTATGTGCGTGGATATGCGCGCTTCTACGCCCATTCTCGATGATTCCCAGCAATGGGAACCACGAGTGAAGGCCGGACCGGTCAGGATGGTCCTGGGTTGAACTACACTGACATGCACGAATGGCCGTGCCCACCATACCGTCTCAGCCGCAGCCGGCCGAGGCCGCAGTTGGCCGAAGGAGGGCGTACTCGATGAGCCTCCGTCCTGTCCTGCTCGTGCAACCGCACGGTGCCGTTCGCACGTTCCGCTGCGCGGCGAGCACGGGGATGTAGCCGGTGACCAGCCCACAGGCGTGGCCGGCAGAGCTCGACATCGACGGGGGCGGCGCTGGAGCGGAGGAGGATTCGCAGCCCGGCCCGGTAACGCCGTGGTCGCAGAACAAGCGAGCTCGTCCCGGCGCCGGGTCACCTGTTCTACCGGGCGGCGCGGCACCGCCTGGACATAACGGCGCAACCGCGCCGAGTCAGAACGGTGCGCCCGTACCCGCTCAGAGCGGCCCGAAGCCTGGTTCACCCGCCACCGCGCCCGCCACCGGTGCCCCACCGACTACACCGCCCCCTGGTCAGTCCGCGCCTGCCGCGGCCCCACCCGCTCCTGCTGCTGCCCCTGCTGCGGCACCACCCTCGGGTGGTCGCGCGACCCATG
>NZ_JBKOQN010000051.1:0-40624 GCF_046764895.1 Nocardia sp. CWNU-33
ACCCTACAACCGGGGGGTATGTAAGGCCGGAACCAATTAAATAATTGGCACTGACATTCATCGACACACTATTGAGTTCTCAAAGAACACACGCACACACCATCGCCCAGATTTACTCTGATTGATCAGTGAGGCACTTGTTCAAGCTTAGCTCAGCGTTGAACCCGAAACAAATCGGGATCTCGGTCGAGCCGGGTGGTCAGGCGCTCCTCGTCCTACCTCGTTTCCCTGGCCTCCGCTCAGCGTTTCCGCTGTGCTTCTCGGCTCCGGGTCGGTGTCCGTGTCGCTCTGACTTGGAGAACATTACGTGACGCTTTGGCGAATATGCAAATCGCCTGATTACCGGGGGTTTTGCGGCATGAACAGCCGATGCGGGCCGAGTTCCCCCGGCCGCGGGCGCATCGCCATCACCGCTTCACCTCCATGGCAACGATCGTGGGGCTCGGATTGATGCCGACATCGGATGGAACGGCGCCTGCATCGATTCGAATAGCCGGCTGCGCGGTTCCGTTCGACCCTGCCCGCAACCGCCCGAGCACGAACTGCGCCCAACGATCCCGCCCTGTGGGTGTTGCGGGTCCTTAGATCAAGGCGAGCAGGTTTCCGCCATCTCTTTGTGTGTCATTGGTGAAGTGGATGTGCTCGTCCAGAAAGGTGCTCGCCGAGAGCTCGGCCTCGATACAGCGGCCGCCGATGCCCGCGACCCCGAGGCGCCCGCCCGAAATTCCTGCGGCGGACCGCCTCTCCACCGTCGGAACGCCCGAATGAAGAACGCCGGTTCGGCATAGCCGAGTTGCGCTGCGACCTGCTCGGTGGTCATGCCGGTGTGGGTGAGCAGCGCCTCCGACATCATCTGCCGCACCTCGTCGACCAGCACACGGAACGACGTCCCCTCCTCGCACAATCGGCCCGAGAGCGTGCGCGGACTCATGGACAGTCCGGTGGCGACCGCGAGTTGGTCGGGAATTTCGCCGGGGTTGCGGACCATCAGGTCAGGCACCGAGCCTGCGACGCCGGTCCACGCGCGGCAAGTCGTGAGCAGATCGCGACACAGCTGCTCGCAGGTGACTCGGGCCCAGCCGTTGGCCTGCGGCAGCGGAATATCGAGGTAAGCGCAGTCGAACGCCAGTTCCTTGACCTCCGCGCGGAATTCCGGCTCGAGCTCGAAAACCGCGCGGTGACGAGTGGTGTCCGCGGGCGCCGCATGTCGAAAACGGACGCTGCTCATCGGGATTGCGACCGAGAACATGTCCTGACCGAAGGTGTGGATGCCGGTCATGATGCGCTCGGTGCGGAAGGCGCGTAGATCCTCGGGGATCGCCGAGTCGTCGAAACGCAGCCGCGCCTGCTCGCCGACCTCGGTGAAGGTGAGTTGACCGAAGGCAAACGCGAGGTCGACGTACCGCAGCGCCACATCCATCGCGTCACGCAGTGTTCGACTGCTGATCAGCGCGAGCCCCGACGCGCCGTGCAACGACAGGTGATACCGGCGACCCGCCTCGACGCCGAGTCCCGGCTCGTCACCGAAGTGGGCGAGCAGGTTGAGTAATACCGCAGCTCTGTGCGCGCGGAAATCTCGGCACTGGGGTCGAGCACCGCTGCGGGAAGCAGCGACGTTCGGTCCAGGCACTTCGCGGCGGTCCTGCCACGCTCGTCCGCCCATTGCATGAGGACATGCACTCGCGAGGTGCTGCGGAGTAGATCCCCATCGAACACGTGAACTGCATCCTCATCGAACGGGTTCTGTCCCAGTTGGCGACATGTAGCAATCCGAATCCGCCGGCGCCGGCGATTGACCGAGATCTTGTCTCAGACGGAAGACCTCAACTGTGTTATACAGTGTGAACAACAGTGTCGACTCGGATCTGGAGGACTCATGACGGTCGAGGAAGCAACGCCACCGGAATTCGAGGTGGCGGTGATCGGGGCCGGTCCCGGCGGCATCGCGGCAGGCGTCAAGCTGCGCAAGGCCGGCATCGATAACTTCGTCATCCTCGAACGCGCCGACGACGTCGGTGGCAGCTGGCACGAGAACCACTACCCGGGCATCGGCGTCGACATCCCGGCCATTGCCTATCAGTACTCGTTCGCCCGCAATGCGCGCTGGAGTCGTTTCTTTCCGCTCGGTGCAGAGGTGAAGGCCTATCATGCCGAGGTCGCGCGGCGGTTCGGGCTCTACTCGCACGTGCGATTCCATACCAACGTCGCACGCGAGGAGTGGGACGACGCGGGCAACTACTGGAAGCTGCATACCGAGAGCGGTTCCGTCGTCACCGCACGTTTCGTGATCAGTGCCGTCGGCGCGTTCGTCCGACCCAAGGACGACGCGGGCATCCCGGGCCAGCAGTCGTTCGAGGGCAAGATCCAGCGACCCGCCGACTGGGACGACGAGTACGACCTCACCGGAAAGCGGGTCGGCGTGATCGGCACCGGAGCCAGTGCGGTGCAGATCATTCCGGCCATCGCACCCGAGGTGGCCCGGCTGGAGGTCTTCCAGCGCACCCCGGTGTGGTCGGTGCCCAAGCCCGATTTCCAGGTGCCCGCCGCCGTGCAACGCCTGCTCGGCATTCCCGGACTGCAGGCAGGGCTGCACGGAAGCGCGCTCGTCCTGGTCGATCTGGTGCTGCGCGGGGTCGTCAAAGCGCCGACGGGTCTTGCGCGCCCCGCGATGGACAGGTTCGACGCCGCCTGCATCGCCGGTTACCGGAAGTATTTGGACCGGGTCGTGAAGGATCCCGTCACCCGCGCGGGACTGACACCAGACTTCGGCGTCCTGGCCAAGCGGCCGACGATGTCCAACAGCTATCTGAAGGCCTACAACCGAGACAATGTCGCCCTGGTGACCGACCCGATCGACGCGATCACCACAACGGGCATCCGGACCCGCGACGGCAACCTGCACGAATTCGATGTGATCGTGCTCGCCACCGGCTACGAGGTGTTCTCCGATCCAGAGACCTACCGACCGGGAACGGTGGTGGGCCGCAATGGCTTCGACCTCGCGAGGTTCTACAACGAGGAAGGTCTGCAGGCGTATCAGAGCGTGTCGGTGCCCAGGCTGCCGAACCGTTGGACGCTGTGCGGCCCCTATTCGTGGACCGGCAGTGGCTGGCACGCCTTCGTCGAAATGACCGCCGACCACGCGGTGCGCGCCATCACCGAGGCGGGCACCCGGCAGGCCACGGTGGTGGAGGTCCGCAAGGAGGCCGCCGACGCCTACCACCGTGCGATCTACCGGCAGGGCGAATCGCTGCGGTACTACCTCACCGATCTGAACGGGCATGTGCCGACCTACTACCGGAATTCCCACGGTGACACCACCTATGTGCGGCCGTCGGGATTCTTCGAGGCGCGCCGGGGTAACCGGAAGTTTCCGCTGGACGATTACCGGTACGAGACACCGCAATCGACATCGGCCGGTGGCGGCGTGCGCCGCGCCGCCGACTCCAGGGCCGGTGCGTAATCCATCGGCCACCGCGCTGCCGAGGTCGCACGGGCCGGACGGCCCGCCACAGTTCGTCCGGCCTGTGCCCGCTGCCGTGGGGACCTGGGAGAATCCCAGCGTGAAGAACCCGACGATCGTCGACGAGATCACCGACGAGCTCGCCTATCGGATCGCCGCGGGCGTCTACCCACCCGGCGAGCTGCTGCCATCGGTGCGTCAGGTGGCCGCGGAGTTCGGTATCAGCACACCGACCGCGAACAGCGCGCTCGGCAGGCTGGCCGCCCTCGGGTTCGTGGAGGCCCGCCGCGGACTCGGCAATATCGTTCGCGACATCTACCTCTACGGCGGGATCGATACCGCGCACTACATTTTCCGGCACTCCAGGCAGCTGCCCGAGCGCGCCGCCAAGATCTTCGCCGACATCATCGATGTCGATCATCTATTGCTCATGCAGACCATCCGCACCGTGTCCACGGACCCGCGCCGCTACGACCTGACCGCACTGGCGCGCGCGGTGGACCGGTTCGAGCTGCTCGTCAGCGCCGGGCGGGCAGGAGTCAGCGAGATCATGGAGGCCGAGCTGCACGTGTTGCGCGTCGGCTTCGCCGCGGTCGGACAGAGCGCGTTTCTCAACCTGTTCAATTCCGTCGGCGACATCCTCATCGCCACACCCGAAGCGGGTGCGGCCTTCTACGAACCGCTGGAACCCGAGGGTCATGTGCGGGTTGCCCGGCAACTGCTCGCACTGTGGCAGTCGGATGCCACGGTCGAGGACGCGGCGATCGACATGGTCGACACCCTGATCCGGGCGTATCACGATCAGGTCATCGAACATTTTCGGCAACTCGTCACGGCTGCTGCCGCCGCGCAGCCACGAGCCGAGGTGTCCACAGTGACGCCGTGACCTCACGGCTGGCTCCCGAAGTTCCTGGGCGGCAGCCGGTGAGAACGACTGATCCGGCGTCAGGACTCCTGAAAGAGCACCAAATCGAACTGCGCGAGAATCCGGTCGACGTCGAACCGGTCGGGTTCGTCGAGAACAAGCCGCGCAGCGGTCTGGATCAATCCTTGGATCAGCTGCACCAGCACATCGACGTCGACCTCGTCGGCGTCCGGCCGGCCGGTCAGCCAGGCGCCGAGCACTCGATGCAGCGGGCCCCGCGGTTGGTCGTGCGCCTGCACGACGCGTTCCCGCAGGGTCGAGGGCACGCCGCTGAGAGGGAAGTAGACCAGCCGCCAGGTCTCCGGCATGGCCCGCACCTCGGCCAGGAATCGAACGAGCGCTGCCGCCAGCACATCCCGGGGGTCGGCGCCCGACCTGATCGAACCGTCGACCTCCGACATCGCCCGCACGACAGCCTCCTGCATCCGGGTGGTCTCCCGCTCGACCAGATCGGCGAGTAGTTCGTCGCGGCTCCCGAACGAGTCGTACACCACCGGCCGGGTCACCCCACCCCGCTCCGCCACTGCCGCGACACTGACATCGGCGAATCCGCTCTCGGCAACGATATTCAGCGCGACGTCGAGCAGCTGTTCACGTCGATCCGCGGGTTGCAGGCGCTTGGCATAGCGCCGGCGTGCCGGCGGGCCGGCCGCCCGCTTCACTTGTGCCACCGCACTATCCCTTCTCGATTCCGGTGCCAGCGACCATCCGGCGAGCCATCCAGCGCATGGTCTTGGACAACGCCGCATGCTTGTCGCGTCCGCCCTCGGACACGATGATCCGAGCCGCCGTCTCACTCACACTGATGGAGGCATGACTCATCATCTCGGTGTCGAGTTCCCGATCGGCCAGTGCCGCGATCACGGCGAACAGCAACTCGCTGCGAGCCCGAATCGCATTGCGCCCCTGCGTGACCCGCTCGTGCATTGCGGGCGGCAGACCATCGCCCGGCATCAGGACGAACTGCCAGGTTTCCGGTGCGGCGAGCACCTGATCGAGAAAGATATCGACGGCGTCCGTTCCGAGGACGGCCACGTCGATAGTCGACAGATCGGCGTCTTCGGCAAGTTCCGGTGTCGCGGCGGCCGCCATGGCCAGCACCCGTTCCTCCTCACGAGCCAACAGCGCCGCGAACAACTCGTCGCGGTCACCGAACTCGGCATAGAGGGCGGGCCGGGTGACACCTGCCGCACGCGCGACGGCATGCATGCTCGCGCTCGCGTACCCCGCCCGCACGATGAGTCCCCGTGCCGCGTCGAGGATGCCCTCGCGTCGGGTTGTCATCAGCTCACCCCGTGTCGTCGGTTGCCGTTGCCTCGCGATCGTGGCCAGTGGACCGTCGCGCCAGTGTACGCGGCATGTTTGCCCGGTATTCCTGCATCGAGAAGTCGGCGCGATCGGTGTAGCACCACAACGACATACGAGATCTTGCGACGACGCGGACGGTTATCGAACTTACCTGGTTGCGCCCCGGTCCAGGGGCGAAATTGATACCGTTGTATTCACTACTCCGCAGTGTTAGCGTCGTCGCGAACAGTGCATGGCATCGATCACATTCGGGGTACGTCGTGAGCACGCTCATAGTCGTCGGTGATCGCTCTGATACGAGCTGTCGGAAACCGTCAACACTGTGACGCGTGACGTCATGGGCACCGTCGCCCGCGAAACCTAGCGTTGGGGAAGGCCTCCGGATCGCCGCGGCTGCGGTCCACGGCGGGGGTCGATGGAGGACTATCGATGGAATCCGAAGCGCCGATTGCACTGAAGGGCGGGCCGACGGCAGCACGGATCGCGCGTAAGAACGTCACCGACACGACACTGTCGAGTCTGCGGACGTTCGGGCGGGTGGTCGACCTGGGACTGGAGTCGACGCGGGGCGCGGCCTCCGACATCATCGCGCGGCGATTCCAGTGGTCCGAAATGCTGCGTCAGGCTTGGTATCTGGTCACCGTCACCGCGATCCCTGCCGTGCTGATGGCGGTGCCGTTCGGTGTCGTGGTTTCCGTGCAGGTAGGCAATCTGATCCATCAGTTGGGCGCCGACTCGCTGATCGGCGCGGCTGGTGGCCTCGGGGTGATCCAGCAGGGTGCCCCGATCGCAACGGGCCTGTTGCTCGGCGGCGCGGGTGCTTCGGCGATTGCCGCCGATCTCGGCGCGCGTACGGTCCGCGAGGAGATCGATGCGTTGCGGACAATGGGCATCAATCCCGCACACCGACTGGTGATTCCGCGTGTCTCGGCGATGCTGCTCGTCGCGCCGCTGCTGAACATCCTGATCATCTTCGTCGGCATCGTCGCCGGTTACGCGGTCGCGATCGGCGCGCAGAACGTCACCCCTGGCAGCTACTGGGCGACCTTCGGCTCCTTCACGGTGCTCACCGACGTGTGGATTTCGCTGCTGAAGTCGATACTGTTCGGGTTCATCGTCGTCATCGTGGCCTGCCAACGCGGTCTGGAGGCCAGCGGCGGACCGCGCGGCGTCGCCGACGGCGTCAATGCGGCCGTCGTGCTGTCGGTGGCATCGATCATCGTGGTGAACTTGGTGATCACCCAGGTCGTCGCGATGTTCCTGCCGCTGCGGGTGGCATAATGACTGCTACTCCCTACGTACCCAAGGGCTTTCGCTCGGTCAGCCGCCTCGTGCGCAACCGCGGCCGGGTGTTGACGCCGTTGGAAAATGCCGGGTTCGCGCTCGGCTTCGTATTGCAGACGCTGGCCGCGATTCCGCTGACGCTACGCCGCTATCGCGCCGAGACCATGCGCACCATCACCGATATGACGTGGGGCCGCGGCTCGGTCATCGTCGGTGGCGGCACGGTGCCCATGCTGGTGGTGCTCGGGATCGCGATGGGCGCCGGTGTCGGCATCCAGTCGTTCTCCACGCTCGATCTGATCGGCCTCGGCCCGGTCACCGGTGTGGTGTCCGCGTTCGCGAATACCCGTGAGCTGGCGCCGATTGCGGCCGCGGTTGGGTTCGCGGCCCAGGCCGGCTGCCGGATGACAGCCGAGATCGGGTCTATGCGCATCGCCGAGGAGATCGATGCGATCGAATCCCTTGGACTGCACTCGATTCCGTTTGTGGTGACCACCCGGGTCATCGCAGGCGCGATCGCGATCGTGCCGACGTTCCTCATCGCCCTGATTCTGAGCTACCTGGCCTGCGACACTGTGGTGGTATTGCTGCACGGCCAGGCGGGCGGGGTCTACGACCACTATTTCTTCCAGTTCACCAGCGGCTACGACGTGCTCGGCGCGGTGATCAAGATCCTGATGTTCGGCATCGCGGTCATCCTGATCCATTGCTACTACGGGTTTTTTGCCTCCGGCGGCCCGGAAGGCGTCGGTATCGCCTCGGGCCGGGCAGTGCGCGCGAGCTTCGTCGCGATCATCGCGCTGGATATGTTGCTGACCCTGCAGCTGTGGGGCGTCAACTCCTCGATCGAATTCCAGGGGTGAGCCGAATGCCGAATTACGGATTGCCCGGGGTCACCATGGGGCGGCGCAGTTCTCAGGTGCTCGGTGCGGCCGCGCTGGCTGCGACCGTCGCGGTGGCAGCGGCTTGGACCGGGTACCACAACGCCCCCGACGACACGCGCATGCAGATCCAGCTACGCACCGAGCACATCGGCGAAGGCGTCATCGAGGGCACCTCGGTGCGCCTGGACGGCGTGGACGTCGGCAAGATCACCGACATCGCGAGCATCGGCACTGGCCGCCAGCTGATCACCCTGGACCTGGACCGATCCCAAACGGCCGGTCTCACCGAAGATCTCGCGATCGACTACGCACCGCAGAATCTCTTCGGCATCAGCACCGTCGCGCTGAAACGGGCCGAGGGCGGCGCGCCGCTACGGCCAGGAGCGGTCATCGATCTTGCGGGCGCCAACGCGCACCGCGTGGCCGACGCGACCATGGGCCGACTGCTGCGGGCACTCACCGAGACCTCCACCGAGGTCTTCACTCCCGAATTCGCCGAGATGCTCCGGACATTCAGCGGTGACCTGCAGGCCTTAACTCCGATGCTGGAAGCCGTCGTCATGCTGAGCCGGGCGGTCGCCGACACTCAGCGGTACCCTTCCTCGTTCCTGATCGACCAATTCGCGAGGTTCTACGACGGATTGGGGTCGTTCACCTCGGCCACTTTCAAACTCCTGAAAGCCGTGCTGGACATCGAGGTGCTCCAGAACGACCGGCAAAAATTCGATGCGACCATCGGCATGCTCGTCGACGACGCGTTCCCGGACATCGGCGCCATCGGAGATGTTGCCAGACAACATTTCTCGGGCTACGCCGACCTGCTCGCGCCCCTCGTCGCCGCCATCGCCGCGACGGTGCCGCACCCGGCGCGGTCGCATGCCGAACTCACCGAACTGATCGACCGACTCGACCGCATATTCGCCGACACCCCGAACGGTCCGACCCTCAACGCATCGGTCACCCTGCGCAGTGTCCCCGGACTCGCGGTGCCGCTGCTCGGTCAGGCCGGATTCGCCGCGCCGGGAGGGACGCGATGACACCGACGTCGACCTTCTCGATCGCGTGGAAGCTCGGTCTGTTCGCCGCGGCGATGATCACCCTGCTCGCCATGATCGCGGCGGCCATTATTCGGCCCATCGGCGGCGATACCGACAGCTACCGAGCCGATTTCACCGATGCCAGCGGCTTGAAGACCGGTGATGATGTCCGCATGTTCGGGGTCGCAGTCGGCAAGGTTGCGGAAATCTCGCTGGTGCAGAGCCGCGCGCGGGTCGAATTCACGGTGCACAGCGACCGGCCCCTCTACGACGCGAGTTCCCTTGCCATCCGGTACCAGTCACTGACCGGACAGCGCTACATCGACATTCGCCAGCCCGAGCATCCGACCCCGAAGCAGGCATCGGCCGGCATCATCGGGACCGATCGCACCATCGGATCCTTCGACGTCACCCAGCTTTTCAACGGACTGCAACCGGTCCTGCAGGAGTTCTCTCCCGGTGCGCTCAACCAGTTCACCGAGAGCGTGCTCGCGGTGATCGAGGGCAATGGTTCGGGGATCGGGCCCGCCCTCGACGCGATCGAAAAGCTCAGCGCCTACGTGACCGATCGGCAGACGGTGATCTCCACCATCGTGGCGAACCTCGAGTCGATCTCCACCACGATCGGCGGCAAGTCACCCCATCTGATCACCCTGCTGCACGGGTTGACCGACGTGTTCACCGCCTTTCAGGAGAAGCTCGACGGCCTGATCGACTTTGCGAGCGTCGCACCGTCCGCGCTGAGCCCGCTCAACAGCCTGCTTGCCACCCTGGGTTTCACCGAGACGACCAACCCACATCTCGAACGCGACCTGCGCCTGCTGTTTCCGGACCCGGACACCGCGTTGGACCAGCTCGGCAAGTTACCCGGCCTGCTGCAGTCGCTGTCGACGCTGGTGCCCGCCAGCGGGTCCGCGGTCCATGTCGACCTCACCTGCTCGAAAGGCAATGCCGAGGTGCCGTCCGTGGTCGCGGTGTTGATCGCTGGGCAAAGGATTGCGATATGCAAGAACTGACCATCGGGCTGCCCGGGCGTCGAGGCCACGACCGGCACGAGGCCACCAAGAATCGCCGCGAACTGCGCCTCGGGGTGATCGGCGCGATTCTGATCGTTATCGCGCTCGCTGCGACCGCCGTCCTCTATGTGTTGCCGCTGGGGAAGAGCACCTACACCGCGTACCTGTCGGAGGCACAGTCGATCCGGGTGGGCAATCAGATACGGGTCGCAGGGATTTCGGTCGGCACGGTTTCCTCGCTGGAGCTGCAGCCGGACCGGGTGCGGATGACCTTCACCGTGAATCGGGATGTCTTCATCGGGGACGCAACCACTTTGGAGATCAGGATGCTCACGGTCGTCGGCGGCCACTACGTCGCCATGATTCCCGCCGGGACGACGCCGCTGGGCAGCAAGCCGATTCCACCCGAACGGGTTACATTGCCCTACAGCCTGGTTCGGACGCTCCAGGATGCCGCGAAACCGGTGGCCGAGGTGAACGGCAGCACGCTGCGCGAGAACCTGGCTGCAGCGCAGACCTCCCTCGACCGGAGTCCCGACGGGCTGCGCCGGATGGGCGCCGCCATGCAGTCGTTCGTGACGATCCTCGACAAACAGAACGCCGAGGTGTCGCGGGCGCTGATCGTCACCGACGAGTTCCTGACCGCGATCAACGGCAACCGGTCGCTGGTGGGACAGTTCGTCCGCAAGATCGGCCTGCTCGAGGTGCAAGGCCTCGACAAAAAGGCCGAGATCACCGAAGCGTTGCGGATCGCCGCTGAATTGTTGTCCAGGATCGCGGCATTGGAACCGTCTTGGCGCGAACAACTTCAGCCGATGGTCGACAAGCTCACGGCGACGCTGCCCGCGTTGCGTGAGCTCGTCGGGAAACTCGACGGCGTGCTCGGCACCCTGCGCACCGCCCACGACCGGCTGCAGACCGCGGTGACACCACAGGACGGCATCGTCGTCGACCAGTCCGCGGACACGATATCCGCACCGGCCGTCTGCGTCCCGGTGCCGGGAAAGGGGTGCTGATCGTGCAGCGCCTGCTCGCCTCGCCGGGTTTCGTCACCTTGATCGGCGGCGTCCTCGTTGCAATCCTCTCCGTTGCAGGCTATTTTGTCGCTTTCCGTCCGCTGGACAAGACCATCGGCTACTGCGCGATCCTGCCCGATGCCGTCGGCCTCTACCCCGGCAACCACGTGACCATGCTCGGCATGCCGGTCGGTACCGTGACGGCGCTCTCGCCCGACGGCGCCGGCGTCCGTGTCGAATTCGAGGTGGACGCCGATCACCCGCTCACCGGGCAGGTCATCGCGACAACGGTCGCCGACACTCTCGTCGCCGATCGCAATCTCGCGGTGCTCGGCGAACCCGGTGCACCCGATTGGAACCGAAACACCTGCGTGACAAGGACATTCACGCCGAAGAGCATGACAGAAACCCTGGCGGCCTTCTCGGCGTTGGCCGACCAGCTCGGCGGCAACGGCGACCCCGCGGAGCACAGCCGGATCCGTGACACTGTCACCGCCTTCCAGCGTGCCACCTCCGGGACAGGGCCGAAGATGAATGCCCTGATCCAGGATCTCGGCACCGCACTGCGCGCACCGGATGCCGCCATCGGCCATATCGGTGCGCTGCTCGACGCGCTCGGCGAACTCTCGACCAGCATCTCGGTCAATTGGCAGGACATCAAGACGACGCTGCTGAATGCCGGGCCCGGCATCGCCTTCGTCAACGAGGTCTGGCAACAGGTCATCCAGATCGTCGACTCACTCCTGGTCGACTTTCCGATGTTCAACGACATCGCCCGCAAGTACGGCCGCGAAATACTCGGCGGCGTCGATGATCTGGCCCCATACCTGCGGCTGCTCGGCGCGGGCGTCGGATCACTGAAACAGGTTATCGATATGATCCCGGCCCTGGTCGGGGCATTCCAGCACGCGATCAACCCGAATACCGGCAAGGTCCGGCTCACCTACGTCGCACCGAAAGTCGCTCTGCCACAAGCGGATGCCGATCAGATCTGCGCTGCGGTCAACACGGTGGCACCCGGCCGATGCAAGACATCGGACAACGGCCTTGCCGGTGTCGACCTGGCCGCAATCGTGCTCGGATCGGTGGGTGCCCGATGAAAAGGCGGACAGTGGTGCGGCGCACCGGATCCTGGCTTGCCAGCACGCTCACGGCGGGGATGCTGGTCAGCGGCTGCGGTTTCGATCCCTCGTCGGTGCCGGTGCCGGGCGCATCCGTGTCCGGCCCGACCTATCAGGTCCGGATCGAGTTCGCGAACGCACTGAACCTGCCCAAGCAGGCCAAGGTGGTGGCCAATGGCGCGCAGATCGGCACACTGAGCACCGTGACCGTCGTCGATCCTTCGACACAGCATCCCGGACGCATCGACGCGATCGTCGAGATCTCCGAGTCGGCGCGGCTGCCGACCACCACCACCGCGCAGCTGCGGCAGAACACCATCCTCGGTGACATCTACATCGGACTCACCACTCCCCCGACAGATTTCGCCGAGACTCTGCCGCCGGGCGGCACGATTCCGCTACCGCAGACCCGCCCCGCACTGCAGATCGAGGACCTGATGGCAGGCATGTCGACCTTCATCGGCGGCGGTGCGCTGCACAGCGTGCAGGAGATCATCAACCGGAGCAATGCCGTGCTGCCGGAGCGACCAGCAGACACGGCCCGGATATTCGAGACGCTCGGCCGCGACACCCAGGACGTGGCCGACAATCTGGACAGTGTCGGCCGATTCCTCGACGCCATCCAGCAGGATGTGACGGCGGTGCAGGACAATAGGGAAGAGCTCGACGTCCTGCTGTCCGAACGCGGCGCGCGTGACATCCCGGCCTTCGCGAATTCCCTGGTGCTGACCCTCGGCGTTGTCGGCGCCCTCGGCATCGTCGGGCACGCGGTGGCCTGGCTCGGCCCCCTCCTGCAGGCGGGTGACGCCGCGGCCGAGGCCTTCGTGCCGATGCTGCTGGCCGCCAACCCACTCGACCTGTTCGCGCCCGCCAATCTGAATCGGCTGGTGGCCTTGCTGCGCGACAAGGTCATCCCGTTCGTCGAACGCGGGCCGACGGTGAACCTGACCCGCATCGCGGCGGAGACCGGTGCGGCAAGCCCCATGTCCACCGACGACCAGGTCGATCGGATCGTCGCCACGCTGCGGATGATCGGAGCGGTCCGGTGAAGCTCTCCTCGGTCAAATCTGGCTCGATGGCATCCCTGGGCACTATCGCCGCGATCCTCCTTGTCGGCAGCACCTACCTTTCCCTCGGGGTGGTGCGGGTCGGTTGGCTGAACGAGTACACCGAGGCGACCATGGTGCTGACCGATTCCGGCGGTCTGCTGCCGCGCTCCAAGGTGCTGCTGTCGGGCATCGAGGTCGGCACGGTGACCTCGGTGTCGCACACCGGGACCACGGTTTCGGTGCAGTTCCGCGTCGACGACAGATACCGAATTCCGAGCTCGAGCATGGCCCGCATCGAAACACTGTCCGGACTCGGCGAACCGTATCTCGACTTCCGCCCCGCCAGCGGTGACGGACCATACCTGCGCGACGGACAGATCGTGGATGCCGCCGAGGTCACGATGCCGATCTCGATCCCGGAGGTAGCACAGACCGCCAC
This sequence comes from Nocardia sp. CWNU-33, assembly GCF_046764895.1. Taxonomy (NCBI): domain Bacteria; kingdom Bacillati; phylum Actinomycetota; class Actinomycetes; order Mycobacteriales; family Nocardiaceae; genus Nocardia; species Nocardia sp. CWNU-33. The sequence goes on from NZ_JBKOQN010000051.1 coordinate 13,543, forward strand.
CCGGCTGCTCAACCAGCTGGATCCGCAGGCGATGGCCGCCATCATCCAGACCTTCACCGAGGGGCTGGCGGGCACCGAAACGGTCATCCCGCAACTGTCCCGCGCGACCGACCTGCTGGCCGCGACACTGCTGGTTCGCTCTGATGTCATCCGCGAGATGCTCATAGCGTTCCAAGCCAACGCGAACGATATGGCGTGGTCGGGGCCCGCGCTGACCGATGCCTCTGGACCATGGGCCGCCTTCGGTCCTCGGGTCAGCGAGGTGGCCGCCGCGATCGCGCGGGTCATCCGAAAGGGCAACGTCCCAGCCGATTACGTCATCGACACCCCGGAGACCGTCGGACTCGTCCCGTTCCTACGTCAGCTGGCCGAACGGATCAATGCCATCGGACCGGACCTGGCGACGATGATCCCGATGCTGCAACCGCTGATCCCGCTCGCGACGAATGCGGTGCGGCCACTCGACATCGGCAGCCTCATCACCCAGGCGCTCGATACCACCAGCCCCGACGGGACGCTGAATCTTCAACTCACCGTCAAATAGCGCCAACGCAGTCCGACAACCGATCATTCGGAGCCGAAATGAACGTCGACACCACCAAGACCGCCGACGCCGAGACAACCGAGGTGGTCGCGTCGAAAACCGATGCCGCACCGCGGTCTATTTCACTGCCGATCACCACGGTGGTATGGGCGGCGGCCACCACTGCCTTGACGATCCTCGCCGTCACGCTCGCCGGCTTCCTCTTCGCGGCACGCGGCGACCTCGCCGACCGTGACCGGGTGGCCGCCGACAACCGCCACGCCGAGCAGATCGCCACCGACTACGCCGTCGGCGCCGCCACCGTCAATTACGCCGAGTTCGCCTCCTGGGTCGGCCGGCTCAAGCAGAACACCGCACCCGCCCTTGCCAACAAGTTCGATGCGACCGCACCGAAGTTGCAAGAGCTGCTCACCCCGTTGAAGTGGGCATCGACCGGCAGCCCGATCACGGCCAAGATCCTGTCCGAGCGCGACGGCGTCTACCGGGTGACAGTCTTCGTCACCGTCAGCTCCACGAACGCACAGAACCCGGCCGGAGCGCAGACCACGGTCACCTACAACGTCACCGTCGACCGCGGCTCCGACTGGAAGATCACCGATGTCGGTGGCCTGGACGGCGCGCTCTCGGTCAAGTAGTACGACCCGCTCGTCGTCCCCACGGACGCTGTCTGGCACAGTGTCGAAAAGATCATCGTCGCAGGCGATTCGGCGGGTGGCAGCCTGGCTGTGCGGCTCGCATTCGCGGCGCGCCCATCCCCGGCGGCCTTGCCGAGACCTTTGACAGGCAAGTAAATACTTGCCTACGCTGACGAGCGTGAGCATTGTTGCCGAGCCCGGCGACGTCTTCAAGGCGCTGGCCGACCCGACCCGCCGAGCGATCCTCGACGAACTGGCCGACCGCGACGGCCGGACGCTGTTCGAGATCTGCAGCAGGCTCACCATGAAGCACCGACTCGCTTCATCCCGGCAGGCCGTCTCACAGCACCTCGACGTGCTGGAAGCCGCCGGCCTGATCAGCACCCGCCGGGACGGCCGATACAAGTTCCACCACCTGAATCGTGAGCCCCTGCGGCACCTCACAGACCACTGGCTTCAGGAGGAATGATGATCCGAATCAACGTGACCAGCGTCTTGGTCGACGATCAGGCCAAGGCCCTGCGCTTCTACACCGAGGTGCTCGGCTTCACGAAGAAGACCGACATCCCGCTCGGCGAGGCCCGCTGGCTGACCGTGGTGTCGCCACAGGATCCGGAGGGCGTCGAGCTGTTGCTCGAGCCCGACGGCCACCCCGCGGCGAGCCCATTCAAGAAGGCTCTCGTCGAGGACGGCATCCCGTTCACCTCATTTGCCGTCGACGACGTGCGCGCCGAATACGACCGGCTGCGCGCTCTCGGCGTCCGGTTCACACAGGAGCCGCTGGACCACGGGCCCGTAATCGTCGCGGTTCTCGATGACACCTGTGGCAATCTCATCCAGATCGCACAGCAGACGGACTGAGCGCCGCCCTCCCCGAATTCCCAGATACAGCCCGGCGAGGCTGAAGTCGAGCAGTGGCGGCAATCAGGGGTTCCACACGTGTCTCAGACGATCTAGTCTGGAATCGGCACTTCCTGAAGGGGAGATCGATGTCTGCCATGCAACAAGCGTCCCCGCGCGCGTTCAACGGGTTGGTGACCCAGGGCTGGAACAGGGCCGCGCGCTTGTACAACACACCGATCCTGCAACGGCTCGCCTACCGACCGCCGCAGGACGAGATCATTGCCCAGCTGGCACTCAACCGAGCCCGGCGAATTGTCGATGTCGGTTGCGGCACCGGCATTTTGGCCGCCCGGATCGCCGCGGATCTAGCGCCGGAGGCAGTCTATGGCTGTGATGCCTCGGCAGGAATGTTGAAGCAAGCCATAGCTCGCTCGGGCCGAGTCGAATGGCGCCACCACCGAGCCGAAGACCTCGGGTTCCCCGACGCCGCCGTCGATGCAGTGGTATCCACACACGCCTTCCACTTCTTCGATCACCGATCCGCCCTAGCCGAATTCCATCGAATTCTGGTACCCGGCGGCCTACTTGCGATCGTGCTGAACAACCCCACCGGCCGATTCGCCCGAGCATTGCAGTCCGCACCGATACAGCGCCTCGCCTACTTTCCACCGCCCAGCGAGATGCGCGCGCTGATCGAGGCGGCCGGGTTCACCGTCACCGAGCAGCGGCCGGTGCAACGGTATCCGATTCCGCCCGTGCTGGTTCCAGACGTATTGACGGTTGCCCGCCGCGACTGAACTATCTGGGCGCACCTGCTGGAATCAGCCGGTCCTACGCCAGCACTGAGCCACCCGACCGCTCCCACCGATGTCCGACGGCCGGACACCACCGCTCAACCACCCGACCACTCATGCCGGCATCCACCGACCGCGCGCACCGGTTGCCGAGCAGCCGCGCTCGGCGTCTGATCCGCGCCACGACATCGCGTTGCTCCGACATGAACCAGGCCGCAGTGCTTATCGTCGAGGTGATGCCTGGCAACGATTCTTTCCACACGACAGGCCGATCCGACGACGGGACGAGCCGGGTCTGGTACGCGGCCTACGGATCGAACATGCATCTGCCGCGGTTGCGGTGCTATCTCGCGGGTGGCACCCCCGAAGGTGGCGCCCTGGCCCTCCCCGGCTGCCGCAACCCTGCCGACCCGGCACGTTCCGCCTCGATCATGCTGAGCGGCCAACTGTATTTCGCCACCGAATCGCTGATCTGGGCCGGCGGCCGGGCCTTCTACGATCCGGATACTTCCGGCACGATCGCCGTCCGCGCCCACCTGATCACGACCTCCCAGTTCTCCGATATCGCAGCGCAAGAGATGTACCGCGAGCCGGGCACCGACCTCGACCTGACCGAGGCAGTCAACTCGGGCCGCAGCACACTCGGCCCCGGCCGCTACGAAACACTGATCTGCGCAGGCACTCACGACGGCTACCCTCTCCTGACCTTGACCGCCCCTTGGCGTTGCACCGACCTCCCTGGCAATCCACCATCAGCCGCGTACCTACGTCATCTAGCCACCGGTTTGGCTGATTCGCACGGATGGGCCACCGAACAAATCGCCGCCTACCTTGCGGCATGCCCAGGTGCGGACATCGGCTGGACAGCTGACTCCCTCACCGCCCTACTCAGCTCATAAGACGCACTGCTGCAGGCCCGTCATGCCGGGTCCGAGTGGAACATCGAGGATTTCGCCCGCCGGCTTGCGCATGCGGTACGTGCCCGGCGTGATGAAACCCTGGTCGGCCCCAGAGCGTCCGAAGTTGTTGCTGGCCCACGATTTTGATGACCACCGCGACAACTGGCGACCTGGCCCACGCCTGGCTCACGGCTTGCGCAACCGCACGGTGAATTGTGCCGATCACCACGCTTGATACTTCCGCGCCGCCGCGTAGCCGTAGCGTCGAGTCGCCGACCACCACTGAGACCACCTCGAGCTGCCCATCTCAGGGCGACTACTCGACCCCCATCTGACCCATCAGGTGACAATCGCCGGGATTGAGCCAACCGGCCACAGCTGTCCAATCGGCAGGAGTCATTCGAATATCAGCACGTTCATCCAATCGGACGCATGCCATGTGCAGACGTCGACGCCGATCCAATTTCGATCGCAGCGCTCTTCCGCAGCGCGAGCAATATATGTCAGTCATTCCGATGACCAATCTCTTCAGTACCTCTCACATCAGCAGATGCGGGGTAAGAGGATCGGACCCCGGCCGGATTGCCGCGGTTGGTAACCCCGATCCAACGATCTCCGGTTCGCGCCTGTCTCGAGGTCCACACCGTTGTGAACCGCCGTCGGCCCCGTTGCCAGGCAGTCGGGGTGCAAAGCACCCACGACCCCGAGATGGACGAAGCCGGGAGTAGGTCGCAGCTCCAACACGTCTTCGACATGACAATCCATCTCCGTTCGTGTCCTATGTCATCCGATACCTCCCGGAATCCCGCTCCACCCCAATGGCAGCTGGAGGTGTCGCGCTCGTATTTCGTTGACCATTTCCGCGTAGCCTTCACGGGCCTCGCTCAGGTGAAACCATGCCTGGTGACGAGTTTCCGCGTCCTCCGAATGCAGCACTGTCCACCAAGTCTCGGCGTAGGTTCTAGCGATGTGGCTGATCACCTCGCCTAGCGAATGTGTATGTTTGCGTGCACTTTTCGCGCGCGGTATGTTGCGTAGCGCCCACGCATCGATCTCGCGCACGACTCGATCGATCCCTGCACGAACTTGCTCATACGCGAGAGCTCTGCGCTGCGGCACCCGGCCGACCTGAAATGGTATTAGCTCCGCGTGCATATCACTGAGCTCGCGCGCCCACCCGACCATGAGTGATGCGCTGGTACAGCGGCCTGAGATCGCTTGAAGTAGATGTGCGGGTTCCAGTAACGGCAACGTCATGGCTGACGAGGATTGCCCGCCCGATTGTTGGATCGATGGTGTCGTCCTGTTCAGATACATCGCTCACGACCTCGGCGTTTCCTCGACGGCGTTGCATTCCGCGATCATGGACGACAGGCCCACAAGCGGAAAGACGTGATGTTTTCCTACCTGGGCGGTGACGTATGAGACATCGAGGGCGCTCGCGCACCATGCCCCGGTTCGCCACCCGCAGGCCGTGCGGGGATCGACGGATTGCAACATATCCTTCACCTGTTTCATCCATGATTGGATATCAACTCATGTTGCAATCAAGCCGCATTCGAACGCCCACGTCAAGAGCATCGTCAACCTTATTTTGTTGCACATATGCATCACTCACCGCTGAATCGACTTGGATGCAACATACAGAACACAGTCGAGTAGCCCACGACCCATCCGCCCAGATGGCCCACTGCGGCAATACCTTCCGAAGGGAACCGATCATTCCGGCCATACTGCTGTGCGCCTGGCCACCGTCGCGGCCGAACTCAACAGCCGACAACGCAAAACGCCCGACTGGGAAACCCCAGCCGAGCGCTTGCCTGAACTACTTGCCGCCTGATCGACCACTACGTATTGCGACAACCGCAGGAATCTGCCCTGCCATTGAGGTGCAGGGCTTCTCGCTGTCGACCGCGGAACTCCAGGCGGCGGCTCGTACAACCTCTGGAGTCCGAAACCGCTTGTCGTCAGGACAGTTTCAGCGAACGCCCGATGATTTCCTTCATGATCTCGGTCGTCCCGCCGTAGATCGTCTGGACGCGAGCGTCCATGTACGCCTTGGCAATCGGGTATTCCTTCATGTAGCCGTAGCCACCGTGCAGTTGGAGGCAGCGGTCGATCAGGTCGACCTGCTCCTCGGTGCTCCACCACTTCGCCATGGCAGCGTCCTCGACGGAGAGCTTGCCCGCGTTGAGGTCCTCGATGAAACGGTCGACGAGGACGCGGACCGCGGTGGTCTTGGTGGCCAGTTCGGCCAGCACGAAGCGGGTGTTCTGGAGGGCGCCGATGGGTTTGCCGAAAGCTTTGCGGTCGCGGACATACTGAATGGTCATGTCCAGGCAGGCTTCCATTGCGGCGGCTGCCATGACGGCGATGGAGAGGCGCTCCTGGGGCAGGTTTTGCATGAGGTGAATGAAGCCCATGCCTTCGGTGCCGAGGAGGTTTGCGCCGGGGACGCGGACGTCGGTGAAGCTCAGTTCGGCGGTGTCTTGGGCTTTGAGACCCAACTTATCGAGGTTGGCGCCGCGTTCGAAGCCGGGCATACCGCGTTCGACAACGAGAAGACTGAAGCCCATGGCGCCCTTGTCGGGGTCGGTTTGGGCTACGACGATGACGATGTCGGAGTTGATGCCGTTGGTGATGAAGGTCTTGGCGCCGTTGAGGATCCAGTCGTCGCCGTCACGGACCGCGCGGGTTTTGATGCCCTGGAGGTCGGAGCCGGTGCCGGGTTCGGTCATGGCGATGGCGGTGATGATTTCGCCGGAACAGAAGCCGGGGAGCCAGCGCTGTTTCTGCTCGTCGTTGGCGAGCTCCGAGAGGTAGGGAGCGATGACGTCGTTGTGGAGGGCGAAGCCGAGGCCGGAGTATTGGCCGCGGACGGATTCCTCGGCGACGATCGCGTTGTAGCGGAAGTCCTTGACGCCGCCGCCACCGTACTCCTCGGGCATGGCCATGCCGAGGAATCCCTGCTTACCTGCCTCGAGCCAGACGCCGCGATCGACGATGCCCTGCTCTTCCCACTTCGCATGATTCGGCGCGACGTGCTGATCGAGAAACTTGCGGAACGACTCCCGGAACAGTTCATGTTCGGGTTCGAACAATGTGCGCTCCACACCAACCTCCTAGTGACCACAGCGGCCGGTCCACACCGACCCGTTGTTGCTACATACGGTACCCGGAAAGAGAATGCCAGTTCACTTCGCATCCGAAATCTATTGCCTTACCTGGTCTGGTGGCGATGATTTCCGCAGCAGATCGAGATTCCCGGCAAACGCCGTGACCCGAGCGGCGAGGCTCGACCATGGCGAGAACCGACAAACCGTCGACTGGCGCGACCTCCTCGAGATCCGGCAACCACGACCCCGAGCTGGGCGGCCGCAGCCCTCGGCCGGCCTGCCCGCGGCGCGGTGAGCGACAACGCCCGGTCTCCAGATGAAAGGCTTCGGGCAGCTCGGGCCAGGAGACGGCGAGCATGGGTCGCCGGAGATCCTGGCAACCACCGCTCAAGCAGGCAGGCCCAGACCCTTGGCAAGGACCGGCCAGGAGGCGACCAGCGCCTGCTGCCAATAGCCCCAGGAGTGCGTGCCGGTCGACTGGAAGTCATAGGTGGCGGGGATGCCGAGCTGGTTGAGACGATTCTGCATGTTGTGGGAGCAGTAGTTGGCGGCGGCTTCGAGGCCGGCGCCGAGGGTCACCTGGTTCGCGAGGCCGCCGACGCCGGGTAGGGCGTAGGGACCGTTCAGGGTGTCCCACTGGCCGGGGATGCCGGAGCCGTTGGAGATGAACAGGTTTGTGCCGCGTAGTCGGTCGGCATGGACGTAGGGGTCGTTGGCCGCCCACATCGGATCACCTTGCGGCCCATACATGTTCACGGATTCGCCGCCCCCTGCCGCGACGACGGTGTTGACGAAGTTCCAGCCGATCGGGTCGCTGATCTGAGCGCAACCGCTGTAGGCCGCGGCCGACTGGTAGAGACCGGGCTTGGTGATGGGGAGTTGCAGCACCGGCGTGCCCGACATCGAAATGCCCGCGATCGCGTTGGTGCCGTTCGCGCCGAGCGCCGAGTCGATCAGCGGCGGCAATTCTTCGGTGAAGAAGGTCTGCCATCTGTTCACGCCGAGCACCGGGTCAGAGGTGCGCCAGTCGGCGTAGTAGCTCCATGCGCCGCCGACCGGTTGGATGACGTTCACATCCTTGTCGGCGAAGAACTGTGATGCGGACGATTTCAAGTCCCACGTGGCCTCATCCTCGCCGCCGCCCGCTCCCGAAAGCAGGTACAGCGTGGGACGCGCGACCGAGGCGTCGGCGGGGCGCTGCACCTTGACCTCGATGTTCTTGTCCATAGCGGCAGAGAACACCTGGAGGACGAGGTTGCGGGCGTTTGTGATGGTGAAGCTGTCGATGCGGGAACCGTCCGACGAGCGGGGCGAGGCGAGCAGTGAACCGGAGGCGATGATCGGATCCGACGGTGCGGACACCGCGGTAGCGAGGCCACCTGACGCTGCGGGCACCCCCAGGAACATCACTACCGCACCCGCCGCTACCGCCATTCGTCTTCGTGTCCAACGCATGGGACCACCGTAGCTGCCACTAACTGAGAATTTGCTGACAGTGCAGGCGAGACCCGGTCATCAACGATTCAGCAGGCCACGCAGCCGACCGATGAGGGTTCGACCGGAGTCGCGCTCCCGCTCGGCGAAGAGGAACTTCAGCTCCTCCTCCAGCTCTTTGCGCACGATATCGCGCAATTCCACTGCGGCAGCATGCTTGTCGACCGCATCGCGCCACGGCGCAGGATCGATCGGAGCACCCGCCGAGAAGTAGAAGCGCTCCGGGCGGGGCAGCACGGTCGGACCGATGCCACGGATAAGCGGCGGGGTCAGATCTTTGCTGAGACCCAGAGCCTCGACCGCCCAGCGCAGCGGGCGCAGCACGGGATGATCGCCGTCGAAGACGATGTCGTAGGCGTCATCGACGCCGATCATCGCCACCGGCACGATCGGCGCGCCCGCTTCGATCGCCATGTGCGCGAATCCGGACCGGCCCTGCCATTTCAGGACGTACTTCTCGTTCTTGCGGCGCACCGCCTCGCGACCACCACCCGGGAAGACGATGACGGCCTCACCGCGGGCCAGCAGCGCAAGGCAGTTGCGCCGATTGCCGCGAACGGCACCGAAGTGGTGCAGCAGTTCGCGCACACCGGGGACCGAAATGAGGACGTTCTCGGCGAGGCCGCGAATGAGCCTGCCGCGGCGGCGCAGAATTTCCGGCAGCAGCAGCGGTGCGTCGATGCCGCCCATCAGGTTGTGGTTGCCAACCAACAGCACCGGACCGTCGGCGGGGATGTTCTCGAGGCCGTAGTAGCGGGGGCTCGTCCAGGCGCGCAGGGGCGCGAGCAGGGTGTCGAGCACCCGAAGATCGGTGTCGGTCAGTGAAACCGAAAGCGGCGCACCGTCACTGAGCACGCTGGTGTGCGACGAGTCACCGGATGGCCGATCACGGGAAACGGCCGAGCCGGAGTTGTCGTGCGACATGGAACCCTCCTGATGTCGATTCGACGACGATATCGTAACGAAATCGACTGCGTCGCATCAGTTGTGTACCCGGAATGCACAAAGCCCGCCGACCGATGGTCGGCGGGCCGTGCACGCTCGCACAACAGCACGGTGAGCGTTACGTCACACTCCGGTTCCGCATTGCGACGATCAGTCCTGCAATGGGGCGCTCGTTTCCGGATGTCCAGTGGTCTCGGCGTATCCGTTGGTGTCGGGAGCGCCGTAAACCTCCGCGGCGGACCCGGCGTGGGCGTACTCCGACAACGCCGCGGCCAGTGCGTGCGGTACTCGTGCCCGCACCCGGGTGCCACCTTCTTCGTGGGTTGATGTAGTGATCCGGCCGTCCGCGTGAATGCGGGCGAGCAGATCGCCACGGGTATAGGGCAGCAGCACGCTGACCTCGACATCGAGTCCGCCGAGGACCTCGGCCAGCCGCTCGCGCAGTGCCGCGATGCCCGCGCCGGTGTGGGCCGACACATAGGCCGCGTCGGGCAGCACCCCGCGCAACCGGGTCAGCTCCACCGGATCGGCCGCGTCGATCTTGTTGACCACCAGCAGCTCCGGCGGCGCGGCCGAGCCGGACTCCTTGATCACGTCGGTGATCACCTCGCGGACCGCCTTGATCTGTTCGGCGGGCAGCGAGTCGGAGCCGTCGACGACGTGCAGCAGCAGGTCAGCACCGGTGACCTCTTCGAGGGTGGAGCGGAATGCCTCGACCAACTGGGTCGGCAGGTGGCGCACGAAACCGACGGTGTCGGTGAAGACGACCTCGCGGCCGTCGTCGAGGTCGGCGCGCCGGGTAGTCGGATCGAGGGTGGCGAACAGCGCGTCCTGGACCAGCAGGCCCGCACCGGTCAGCGCGTTCATGAGGCTGGATTTGCCCGCGTTGGTGTAGCCGACGATCGCGACCGACGGGATGCCACTGGAATTGCGGCGGGCCCGCTTGGTGTCGCGCGCGGTCTTCATCTCACGAATCTCGCGGCGCAGCTTGGCCATTCGCTCGCGAATGCGGCGACGATCGGTTTCGATCTTGGTCTCACCGGGACCACGCAGACCCACACCGCCGTTGCTGCCTGCCCGGCCACCGGCCTGCCTGGACATGGACTCACCCCAGCCGCGCAGGCGCGGCAGCATGTATTCCATCTGGGCCAGGGCGACCTGCGCCTTGCCCTCACTGGAGGTGGCGTGCTGGGCGAAGATGTCCAGGATGAGCGCGGTCCGGTCGATCACCTTCACCTTGACGACCTTCTCCAGCGCGGTCAGCTGCGCGGGAGTGAGCTCACCATCGCAGATCACCGTGTCCGCGCCGGTCTCCAGGACGACCGCGCGCAGTTCGTCGGCCTTGCCGGAACCGATGTAGGTGGCCGGGTCCGGCTTGTCCCTGCGCTGGATCAGACCTTCGAGTACCTCGGAACCCGCGGTCTCGGCGAGCGCGGCCAGTTCGGCCATGCTCGCCTCGGCCTGCACGGTGCTGCCCGAAGTCCAGACGCCGACCAGCACGACCCGCTCCAGGCGCAGCTGCCGGTACTCGACCTCGGTGATGTCGGTGAGCTCGGTGGACAGACCCGCGACACGACGTAGTGAGCTGCGGTCCTGCAGCTGCATCTCGCCGACTGTCGGGTCCGCGGACTTGGATTCTCTGGTCCAGCCCGAACGCGCCATGCGCGCCTTGTGCTCGGCTACTACGTCACCGGTGTCGGCGACTTCGTCCAAGTTCGCCTCATCGGCGGCCGTGGTGAAGTCGTCATCGTCGGCTGCCGGCGTGAATTCATACGTCTCTTGTTTCGTCATACAAGGTCCATGATCCCACGATCCACCGACATAGCGCATCCGAGTATTGCGACGCCGCGCCGGCCCGGAATTTCAGAGCGCCTGCCACCAGCCTGCGGCGATGCGGCCGGAGGCGACGAGCACCGACGGGCCGCGCAGCTGGGCGGAACCGCCACGGAGGGTGACGATGACCTCGCCACCGGGGATCCGGACCCGGACCTCGCCGCTGTCGGTGGCGATCGTAAATCCGGAGTCCGCCAGTGCCGCGGCGGCAGCGGCGACGGTTCCTGTTCCGCAGGAACGGGTTTCGCCGACACCACGCTCGTAGACACGCATGTCGACGGAGTTGTCGGCATCCAGCGCGGTGACGATCTCGACGTTGACGCCGTGCGGGAACAGGTCGGGGTCGTAGCCGGGTGAGGCGGTCAGATCGAGCTTGGCCAGCGCATCGACCGACAGGCCGGGGTCGACACAGGCCAGGTGCGGGTTGCCGACGTCGATCCCGATTCCGGAGAACGCCCAGCCCGTGACGGTGGCCGTCGAGAGACCCAGCTCGCGGACCACACCCATATCGACGGTGACATCGCCGTTGACCGGGTCGGCGGCGTGCACGGTGACCGGGCGTGCCCCGGCTCGGCTGCCGACCACGAACTGCGTACGCGATTCGAGGCCGCTGGTGGCCAGGTAGTGCGCGAAAACCCGGACGCCGTTGCCGCACATTTCCGCGATCGAGCCGTCGGCATTGCGGTAGTCCATGAACCAGTCGGTGGCGTCGATGCCGTCGGGGATCCGGTCGAGCACACCGCGCTCGCGCAGTGCGCCTGCGCGCGCCACGCGCAGCACCCCGTCGGCGCCGAGGCCACGCCGGCGGTCGCACAGCGCGGCGATCCGCTCCGGGGTCAGCTCCAGCCGAACCTCCGGGTCGGGCAGCACCACGAAATCGTTCTGGGTGCCGTGCCCTTTCGAAAATTCGATGTCTGCCACGTTCCCATTCTCTCTGTTCGGTGTGCTCCCGGCTGATCGCGGGTGAGTCATCTGACAAACGTCCTGCGCTGGCGGGAAATTTCGTACAGCGTGGCCGCCGCGGCCGACGGCGCCCCGAGCGAGCTGGCGGTGCCGCCCATCGGGATGTAGACCATGTCGTCGCAGGCATCCTGCCAGGCCGCACTCATGCCGCTGGTCTCGTTGCCGATCACCAGAATGGTCGCCTCGGTGAAGTCGTGGTCGAAGACCGCGCTCGCACCGTCTTCGTCGGTGCCGACGATGCGGGTGGGGATGCCGCGTTGCACCTGCCGGTCCCGGAATTCGAGCACTTGAGCGGCGCCGGCGGCCCGGTAGACCGGCATGGCGAACAGCGAGCCGGTGGAGGCACGGACGGCCTGCGGGTCGTATTGGTCGGCACCGTGGCCGGTGACGATCACACCGCTCGCGCCGAAGGCGTCCGCCGAGCGGATCAGGGTGCCGAGGTTGCCCGGCGAGTTGGGGCGGTCGAAGACCACGACCACCGGTGGTGCGGTGTCACCGGGCTCACCGGGTTCGAACGTGTCCAGCTCGGGCTGCCGCGATACCGCAACGGCCACCAATTCCGGTATGCCGGTTGCCTTTTCGCCGAGTTCGGCCATCAGCTCCGGCACCAGGCCGACCTGCGGCACGCCGCTGGTGTCGAGGAGTTCACGTGCCCAGCTCGACAGCTCGGGCGCGCCGAGCCGGTAGAGCATCGTCTCGAGTGGCCAGTCGTTGGCGATCGCCTGGGTGATCGGGCGCACGCCCTGGACGAGAAAACGGCTGTCACGGTGGCGTTTGGTGCGATTGTTCAGGTATGCCTGCCAGACCTGAACCGAGGCATTGCGGGTACTCACACGTCTTGTCACTGCGGAGTCCGTTCTGTGTTGTCGAGACGTTGCGCGGGCAGCAGAGACAACGCGGTGGCGACCAGCTCGGGGTCGGCGCCGTCCACCCAGTGCACCCGGGGATCCCGCCGAAACCACGAGCGCTGGCGCCGGACGTAACGCCGGGTGCCGATCAGGGTGCGTTCCTGCGCGTGGTTCAGGTCGTATTCGTTGTCCAGGTAGGACAGGACTTGTGCGTAGCCGATCGCCCGGCGCGCTGTGACGCCGTCGCGCAGGCCGACATCTATGAGACCGCGTACCTCCTCGACCAGTCCGGATTCGAACATCAGCGCGGTGCGCCGCTCGATGCGCGAATCCAGTTCGGCGGTATCCCGATCCACGCCGATGATCACGGTGCCCCAGCGCGGTTCGCCGATGGCGGGCGCCGAGGCCGCGAACGGGCGGCCGGTGAGTTCGACGACCTCGAGTGCGCGCACCATCCGCCTGCCGTCGGTGGGCAGGATGGTCGCCGCGGCGGCGGGATCGGCCGCCCGCAACGCCTCGTGCACCGCGACGAGGCCCTGTTCGGCGAGCAGGGTCTCCCAGCGCGCCCTGACCTCGGGATCGGTGGCGGGAAACCCCCAATCATCCAGCAGCGCTTGGACATACATCATCGAACCGCCGACGATGACCGGGGTGTGCCCGCGCGCGATGATCGCGGTGACGTCCGCGATCGCGGCGGCCTGGTAGGCGGCCACGGTGGCGGTCTCGGTCACGTCGAGTACGTCGAGCTGGTGGTGCGGGATGCCGCGACGCTCGCCGGGGGCAAGTTTGGCGGTGCCCACGTCCATGCCGCGGTAGAGCTGCATCGCATCGATGTTGACGATTTCGCCGCAGAGTCGCTCGGCGAGGTCGAGGCCGAGATCCGATTTGCCGGTAGCAGTGGGGCCGACGACGGCGATCGGGGTGATCGTCACGGCGCATCACCCTGCTCGCGCACCGGGCGCCACACACTCACCTGGTAGCCGACGCCGAAAGGCGCGTCCCGATACAGCGTCTCGACCTCCGGATCGCTCGGATCGGCGGCGAACAGCCCGGCCAGCACCTGGTAGGCGGCCCGCCCTGCCATCGCCAGCTCGGCGCACAATGCCGGATCCAAGGCGAGCAGTCCGGCCCGATCGCCCGCGGCCAACGCGCGATCGAGATCGTCCTGGACGGCGGTGGCGCGGGTATCCAGATAGCCGGGTGCGGCCGTGGACAGTGTTGCTGCACCGTCGGCGATCACCAGCACGCCCAGTGGTTCGGGTGCATCGTCGAGCACTGTTCGTAGCTCTGCTCCGATTTCGGCACAGCGGGCCGTCGAGGTATCTGCGGCGACGATACGGGCCGCGGCCTCCGCGGCCGGCGCGACCTGTCCCCGCAACCATCCGGCGATCAACGCCGGCAGCGGAAGCTGTGCGTCCGGCACATCGTCAGCAGACCTTGTCGAGAGGGCTGGATTCGATAGTGCGACCCGAGTGTCGACCCCGAATCCACGGAATGTGCCGAGAGTGTCGGGCGCGAGCTGCGCGTCGGCGGCGCCTGCCCCGATCACCAGCCAGTGCTGTGCGACCGCCAAAGCGCCTGCGGCCTCCAGCGCCGCCGCACGCAGCAGGGCGGGCACACCGACGGGATCCGCCCCGGTCACATGCGCGACACCGCCACAGAGCTCGGGCACGAGGATCGGCGGCGACGGGACCAGGGCCGCAATGGAGAACACGACGTAACCGTAGTCGTTCGCAATACCGGTGCCACGCACCGCGGGTACCGGTCCCCGGGCGACCCCGCGGCCGGTCGGGTTCGAGTGTCTCTGCCGCAAACTTGGCCGAGATTGATAGTGTTCGAGGTGCTACAACCCAGGTCATCACGGGTTGCATTCCCTTGGAATCATCCGCGTGAGGACGTCGATCGATAGTTTGCAAGGCTCGAACCGGGTTCAATGGGATGAGCTAGGGCGTAACCAGGCAGCCGTGACGCGCGGCAGGGACGAGGAGCAATGACGGACAGCAACGGAACCGCGAAGGCCACCCCCGGCACGACACCGCGCCCCTCGGACGTCCCGAAGCCCGGCGCCCCCAAACCGGGCGCCGCGCAGGCTCATCCCAAGCCGCACGCCATCAAGCCGGCTCCCGGCGAACATCCCCATCCTGTGGTCGTCCCGACCACCAGTGATCCCAGTGTCTGGGGCCGCGTCGACGAGGACGGCACCGCCTGGGTGAAGACCACCGACGGCGAACGCATCGTCGGCTCCTGGCAGGCCGGTGACGCCGCCGAAGGCCTTGCACATTTCGGTCGCCGATTCGACGACCTGGCCACCGAGGTGGCATTGCTGGAGGCGCGGCTGGCCGCGGGCGCGGATGCTCGCAAGACCAAGGCGGCGGCGATCACCATCGCCGAGTCGCTGCCCACCGCAGCGGTGATCGGCGATATCGATAGCCTGTCTCGCCGGCTCGCCGCGATCGCCGAGCACTCCGAAGAGGCGGCGGCACACGCCAAGGAGGAGAAGGAAAAGGCCAGGCACGAGCACACCGAACGCAAGGAAGTGCTGTGCGCCGAGGCCGAGAAGATCGCTACCGAGTCCACCCAGTGGAAGGCCGCGGGCGATCGGCTGCGCGAGATCCTCGACGAGTGGAAGTCCATTCGCGGCGTGGACCGCAAGGTCGACGACGCGTTGTGGAAGCGCTACTCCAAGGCCCGTGAGGCGTTCAACCGCCGCCGCGGCGCGCACTTCGCGGAGCTCGATCGGGAACGTTCGGCCGCGAAGACGCGCAAGGAAGAACTGTGCGTGCGCGCCGAGGAACTCTCGGGCTCTACCGACTGGGTCGGCACCGCGGGTGTGTTCCGTGACCTGCTCGCCGAATGGAAGGCCGCGGGCCGCGCGCCGCGCGAGGCCGACGAGGCGCTGTGGCGGCGATTCAAGAGCGCCCAGGATGTGTTTTTCGCCGCGCGCAATGCCGCCGTCAACGAACGTGACGCCGAGTTCGAACACAATGCCATCGCCAAGGAAGAGCTGCTGCACGCCTACGAGCACATCGATCCGGCCAACGGCCTCGATGCCGCACGGAACGCGCTGCGCGAGCTCCAGGACAAGTGGGATGCACTCGGCAAGGTGCCGCGGGAGCGGATCCAGGAATTGGAAGGCAAGCTGCGCGCCATCGAGAAGCGGGTCCGTGACGCGGTCGACGCACAGTGGCGCCGCACCGATCCGGAGGCAATGGCCAGGGCCGCCCAATTCCGTGAGCGGGTAGCGCAATTCGAGGAGCAGGCGGCGAAGGCGACCGCGGCGGGCAACAAGCGTGACGCCGAGAAGGCCATGGAACAGGCCAAGCAGTGGCGTGAATGGGCCGAGGCGGCAGAGGGCGCTGTCAGCAACCTCTGACACCGGGGAGACGGTCGGTCGAACCGATTTCAGGAACGGTCATCCGGCAGGTCGGGTGGGTTACTCGCCCATCAAGCGGCGGCGGTCGCGCTCTTCCGCCGCGGCCGCGGCGATGCGGCGCTGTTCTTCCGCGGCCAATTGCAGTGTGGTGCGGCTCCATACGACGCGCACCCAGTGGAAGGTCAGCACGATGGCGGCGAGTGCGCCGAGGATCAGGCCGATGCCGGGGCCTGCGCCGTAGTAGTTGGCGCCGCCGGGGCCGCCGACGCCGGGGGTCTGGCGGTGCCAGATGGCGAAAACACCGAAGGCACCTGCGATGGCGGATCCGGCGACCGCGATCCAGGCCAGTGCCCAGCGGCGGGTCATCAGGGCGAGCAATGAGAAACCGATGCCGAAGATGACGACGAACCAGACGAAGATCCGGGACGGCAGGCCGATGTGCTCGAAGCTCGCGGCGCTGGTGTCGAGCAAGACGTCGAAGCCGCGTGCGGTGCCCGCGTGCGGCAGCACCAGCGACACCAGCAGCACGAACACCGCGCCTGCGACCACCATGGCGCGGATGCCGGGATCGATCTCACCGGCGACACGGCGCTCGACGGCATCGAGGTCGTCGCGGAACTGCTCGAAGTCTTTGCTGCTCTCGACCGAATTCACTGAGCCCTCGTTTCGTTCGGCGTCATCATGGTCGGCACTGCCGGGGTCAACTGTGCCATCGGTGCGTCCGACACCGGAAGCCGACCCACTACGCGAGGTAGTATTTTCCGCCGAATCCGAGGCGCCAGGGTTCGATTCGCCTTCGGCCGGAAGCGGATTCGCACCGTCCGCGCTGCGGCCGGACGCGAGCTCCGCTCCCCCGGGTCCGCGCGTCGCGTCGCTGTCCTCATCCGGCGCGCTGCTCATGCCGCTACCTCGTCGATGCTAAGTTTCGGCACACCTCGTCCACCCTCCGAACACGATTTCCGCGCGCCTACCACCACGCCGAACCGTGGCGCACTCGCGATGGGCGCTGGAGCGACTGCCATGCTGTGCACGCTCATGCGCCACAGCCGGTCGAGCAGCCCGCGGCGGCCGGTTCCGAGGCCGGGGCGCCGATGCGAGGCAGGCCGAGACCGACTCCGATCGGTTCGGTCTTGGGCGTGATGCCGCGCTCGTGCGCGTCGCCCGCGCGGGTGCGGCGATGGGTGCGCACGGGTCCGTCGGCAATCAGGTAGTGGGGAGCCGCGCCGGTGATGTCGACGGTGACGATGTCGCCGGGCCGAACCGTGCCGGCGCTGCCCGATTCCGTGACGGGCGGGCGGAAGTGCACCAGCCTGCCGTCGCGGGCTCGGCCGCTCATGCGTGCGGTGGCCGCGTTCTTCTTGCCCGCGCCCTCGGCGACCAGCAGCTCCACTTCGGTACCGATCAGCTCGCGGTTCGCGTCCAGGCAGACTTCCTCCTGCAGCGCGATGAGCCGTTCGTAGCGCTCCTGGACCACCTCTTTGGGCAGTTGATCGGGCATATCGGCGGCGGGCGTACCGGGACGCTTGGAGTACTGGAAGGTGTAGGCGCTGGTGAAGCGGGCCTGGCGCACCACGTCCAGGGTCTCCTGGAAATCTTCCTCGGTTTCGCCTGGGAAGCCGACGATGATGTCGGTGGTGATCGCTGCGTGCGGCATTGCCGCACGGACCTTTTCGATGATGCCGAGGTAGCGCGCCTTGCGGTAGGAGCGGCGCATCGCCTTGAGCACCCGGTCCGAGCCGGATTGCAGCGGCATGTGCAGCTGTGGGCAAATATTGGGCGTCTCCGCCATCGCCTCGATCACGTCGTCGGTGAACTCGGCCGGGTGCGGGGAGGTGAAACGCACGCGCTCAAGTCCTTCGATCCGTCCGGCCGCGCGCAGCAGCTTGGCGAACGCGCCGCGATCACGTTGTTCCTCGGGATCGGCGAAGGAAGCTCCGTAGGCGTTCACGTTCTGCCCGAGCAGCGTCACCTCGAGCACGCCCTGGTCGACCAGTGCCTGCACCTCGGCCAGTACGTCACCTGGGCGACGGTCGACCTCTTTGCCGCGCAGCGACGGCACGATACAGAAGGTGCAGGTGTTGTTGCAGCCCACCGAGATCGACACCCAGCCCGCGTACGCGGACTCCCGTTTGGCGGGCAGTGTCGAGGGGAACGCCTCGAGCGATTCCAGGATTTCCACCTGTGCCTCGTGGTTGTGCCTGGCCCGCTCCAGTAGCACCGGCAGCGAGCCGATGTTGTGGGTGCCGAACACCACGTCGACCCAGGGCGCCTTGCGCACCACGGTGTCGCGATCCTTCTGCGCGAGGCAGCCGCCTACCGCGATCTGCATACCGGGCCGTTCGGCTTTGATCGGAGCGAGGTGGCCGAGGGTGCCGTAGAGCTTGTTGTCGGCGTTCTCGCGAACCGCACAGGTATTGAAAACCACCAGGTCGGCCGTCGCCCCCGGCGCGGCCTGCACATATCCCGCGTCCTCCAGCAGACCAGACAAACGTTCGGAATCGTGCACGTTCATCTGGCAGCCGAAGGTGCGCACCTCGTAGCTGCGAACTGCTCCCTCTACCTGGCCCATCGAATTCACCTATCCAGGGTAAGGCCGCCGGCATCTGCGCCGTTCAGCGCCTCGGTATGCGGTGGCCTCGCCTCCGCTCGGGCCAAGCGCAACTAACGGCGGACTCCGTCCAACTACACCCGATCAAGCGGTGGCCTCGCCTCCGCTCGAACCAAGCGCAACTAACGGCGGACTCCGCCCAACTACACCCGATCAAGCGGTGCGCGGCAGCCTCGCCTTCGCCCGCGCCGAGCGGGGGTTCTCGGTGTGCCCGTTCGGGCTACGCGTGATGGGTGTCGGTCTCGGCGGTGCCGTTGGCTGTGGTGCGGAAGCGCGCGCGGTATGCCGAGGGGGTGATGCCGAGGCGACGACCGAATGCGCGCCGCAGCGATTCGTCGCTGCCGAAGCCGGTGTGTAGGGCCGTATCTGTAACTGTTGCACCCTCGGCGAGCAGGGCTTGTGCCGCCTCGACGCGTACGGACTCGACGTATGCGGCGGGGGTTGTGCCGAGTTGGTCATGGAACAGGCGGGTCAGGTGGCGGATGCTCAGGCCCGCGCGAGCGGCAAGGGCTGGTGTGGAATGGTCGGCCGCGGCGTCGACGGCGATGGCGTCGACGACCGCGCGCAGCGGATAGTGGCGGACCGCCGGAGTGCGCAGCGCGGCAGAGAATTGCGACTGTCCACCGGGGCGCTGCATGAAGACCACCAGGTCACGAGCGACCTCGCGGGCCAGGGCGGCGCTGGTGTCCTCCTCCACCATCGCCAGGGCGAGGTCGATGCCCGCGGTCACGCCTGCGGAGGTGAGCACATGTCCGTCACGGACGTGGATGGCATCCGGCTCGACGCGGACGGCGCGATAGCGGTGCGCCAGCGTGGCGGCGTGTCGCCAATGGGTGGTCGCGCGGCGGCCGTCCAGCATGCCCGCTTCGGCCAGGGCGAACGCGCCGGTGCACACCGAGGCCACCCGGCGCACTCGTGGAGCGAGCGCGGCGAGATCGGTCAGCAGAGTCACGGGGATTCGGTTGCGCGGGAGATCCGCGGAACCGGGGACCACCACGGTGTCGATCGGGGCGTGCTCGACCCGGCCGTCGACAGCGAGTCGACCCGTCGCGGTGGTCACGTCCGCGCCATCGGCAGAGCACACCGACCATCGATACCGCGCCCCCAGGTCGCGGGCGGTCGCGAACACTTCCAGTGGTCCGGTGATGTCCAGTTGCCGCACGCCGTTGTAGGCCAGGAACACGATGTGACGAACCTTGCGCGACATGCCGCAAGCCTATTCGTGTGGCCATAGCCGAATTCGAGGGATATCTATCCATACGGACATGACTCGGTCTTCAGCCGCAACCGCAGATTATTTCGACAACGCCGACCAGGCCCCGAATACCCGCTTCCGCCACAGATGCCGATGGACACTGTGGACACGACCCAGCGGCGAGGGACATCTGGAACAACCCGTAACCGAGCACTAGGCCCGTTCCGAAGTCGTGCCAGGGGTCACCGTGGACCTGAACGATCTTCTGTATCCAAGCGCTCTCCTCGAAACCGGAGAATGCGCAGCGAATCAGCTACCCGGCCATATCGACAAATAAGGGCGTGTGGTGCTCATCCGACGCCTCGTCCGCGAAGGGCTGCTCACCGAATGTCGCCCGGCCGATCCCGCGCGAGACACGGTTACACCGATACTCGAGGACTCGGACCGCTGACCACGAGCAGTCCCACCATCGCAGGACAACGCGTTTCTCGATGCGGCTGACGTGGGCAGGTCCACCGCGATCCGGGTCAGGACGGCGGTAGAGCGAGCGATGACACCCCGAGCGGTTCGTGATGTCGAGCTGTCGCACGCCGTCGTATACCGCGAGCCTATCGCGGAAATATGGCCGAATCCGAGGGATACCTGTCCATACAGACATGGCTGCGACCTTCGGCCGCAACAAGACTCGATGACGAGAACACCGACACCAGGAGTCCCCATGAGCCACATCGCCGACATCGTCATCCCCGACAGCCGCCTGGCCGCCTCCGCAACCGAACTGGTTCGCGACGCCACCGACGATCTGCTGTTCGACCATTCCCGCCGCGTCTACCTGTTCGGTGCCTGGCAGGGCGCCCGTCGCGGCCTCGAGTTCGATCCGGAGCTGCTCTACATCGGAGCGATGTTCCACGACCTCGGCCTGACCGACGAATACCGCACCTCCGACCGCAGATTCGAGATCGACGGCGCCGAGCAGGCCGCAGCGTTCCTGCGCGCACACGGCATTCCGGAGGAGTCGGTGCGGCTGGTGTGGGATGCCATCGCGCTGCACACCACACCGGAGATCCCGCATTGGATGCGGCCGGAGATCGCGTTGGTCACCGCGGGCGTCGAACTCGATGTCCTCGGGATCGGCTATCGCGATCTGCCCGCCGACATTCGTGACGCCATAGTCGCCGCGCACCCGCGCCCGGACTTCAAGAAGAGAATTCTCGCCGCGTTCACGCACGGCATCGAGGATCGGCCGCAGACCACCTTCGGCAATGTCAAAGCCGACGTGCTCGCCCGATTCGTGCCCGGCTTCGAGCGAACCGATTTCGTCGAGGTGATCGAGGGCTCCAGCTGGCCCGAGTAGGGCCGACCGGAAGGTTACAGGCACGTGTCGATTCGGCGCGGCGGGGCGGTGTGTCGCAGAAACTCGGGCAAATTCGTATTTTCCGCTTAAGGTCTTGATGCATGACCGACGCCGCTGCCGCGCCCGACACGACCGGGGCCGCCACGACCGGGGATGAGAGCGCCACCACCAGTGCGCCGATGATCTCGATGCGCAATGTGGATAAACACTTCGGTGAGCTCCATGTGCTGCGGGATGTCAACCTCGAAGTTCCCAAGGGACAGGTCGTCATTGTTCTCGGCCCCTCGGGGTCCGGGAAATCGACGCTCTGCCGCACCATCAACCGGCTGGAGCCGATCGACTCCGGCGATATCGCCATCGACGGTGTGCCGCTGCCTGCCGAGGGCCGCGCGCTCGCCGCATTGCGCGCCGATGTCGGGATGGTGTTCCAATCCTTCAACCTGTTCGCGCACAAGACCATCGTCGAGAACGTGATGCTCGCGCCGCTCAAGGTGCGCAAGATCGCCAAGAGCGACGCCCGCGCCCGGGCGATGGAACTGCTCGAACGTGTGGGCATCGCCAACCAGGCCGACAAATACCCGGCGCAGCTGTCGGGTGGCCAACAGCAGCGCGTAGCCATCGCGCGCGCCCTGGCAATGAGCCCTAAGGTGATGCTGTTCGACGAGCCGACCTCCGCACTGGACCCGGAAATGGTCCAGGAGGTGCTCGATGTGATGGTGTCGCTGGCCAAAGAAGGGATGACCATGCTGGTGGTCACCCACGAAATGGGTTTTGCTCGTCGCGCCGGGAACAGGGTGCTGTTCATGGCCGACGGACAGGTGGTCGAGGATGCCGAGCCGGAGGCATTCTTCACCGCGCCGAAATCCGAGCGTGCGAAGGATTTCCTCGGGAAAATATTGAGCCACTGACCATCTGACAATCACGGCCATCGAAAACCATATGAGGGAAGGAACTCGATGAGGATCAACCGTGCGCTTCGAATCGGTGTCGGGGCGATCGCCCTGGCGCTGACCGCCGCGACCGCAGCCGCTTGTGGCGGAGGCGACAGCAAGACCGCCCTGGACAACGCCAAGGACGGCAAACTCACCGTCGGGATCAAGTTCGACCAGCCCGGCCTCGGCCTGCGCAACAAGGACGGCTCCTACAGCGGGTTCGATATCGAGGTCGCCAAATACGTCGCCGGCAAGCTCGGCGTGAAGCCGGAAAGCATCACCTTCAAGGAAGCCCCGTCCGGCCAGCGCGAGACGCTGATCGAGAACGGACAGGTCGACTACATCGTCGCCACCTACTCGATCAACGACAAGCGCAAAGAGAAGGTCGACTTCGCCGGGCCCTACTACGTTGCGGGCCAGTCCCTGCTGGTGAAGGCCGACAACAGCAACATCAACGGCCCCGATGATCTGAAGGGGAAGAAGGTCTGCTCGGTGAAGGGCTCGACCCCCGCCCAGAACATCGAGAAGAACTACCCCGACACCCAGCTGCAGACCAACGACACCTACTCGCTGTGCCTCGAGGGCCTCTCGGCAGGTTCGTATGACGCGGTGACCACCGACGACATCATTCTGGCCGGTTATGCCGCGCAAAGTGCGGGCTCGTACAAGGTCGTCGGCAAGCCGTTCACCACGGAGAACTACGGCATCGGCGTGAAGAAGGGCGACAAGGAACTCCGCGACAAGGTCAACGACGCAATCGAGGCGATGATTGCGGACGGCTCTTGGAAGAAGGCGTTCGACACGACGGTCGGTGTCTCGGGCTACCAGGCCCCGACTCCGCCGACGGTGAACCGGTACTGAGATTGCTGACTGGGTGGTCCGGAAGGGCCACCCAATCGCTCTCGACGTGCTGAGGGATGGTTTCACCGTCGCTACAAGCCCTGCACATCGCGCGGCCAGGATGATCCCCGGCCTCGCGCACCGACCCCGATCGGAGGGACGGATCCGCCGTGTTCGACCTGATCTCGAGGTATGACGTCCTCGGAGCCTTCTGGGTGACCATCAAGCTGACCGCGTCGTCCGCGGTCCTTGCCCTGATCCTCGGCACATTTGTCGCCGCAATGCGCGTATCCCCTGTGCCGGTCGCCCGTTTCCTCGGCAGCGCCTACGTCACCATCTTCCGCAACACCCCGCTCACGCTGATCATCGTGTTCTGCTCGCTGGGCCTCTATTCGACCATGGGCTGGAAGCTGGCACCGGAAGGCCCGAACTCGCTGGCGCAGAACAACTTTCGGTATGCCGTACTTGGACTCAGCATCTACACCGCGGCATTCGTCTGCGAATCGTTGCGCTCTGGCATCAACACCGTGCCGATGGGCCAGTCGGAGGCAGGCCGCTCACTGGGCTTCAGCTTCACACAGAATCTGCGAATCGTGGTGTTGCCGCAAGCATTCCGCTCGGTCATCGCGCCGCTCGGCAGCGTACTGATCGCATTGACCAAGAACTCCACGATCGCCTCGGCGATCGGCGTCGCCGAGGCCGCGACTCTGATGGCCAAGATGAACGAGAACGAGGCCGCGCTGATCACTATCGGCGCCATCTTCGCGCTCGGCTTCGTGATCCTGACCCTGCCGACCGGCCTGCTGTTCGGCTGGCTCGCCAAGCGATTCGAGGTGGCCCGATGAGTACCGGTGCTTCGGTTCTTTTCGACGCGCCGGGTCCCCGGGCGCGCATCCGCAACCAGATCTATTCCGTCATCGCCGTCATCGCCGTGTTGGCGATCGGCTGGGTGTTCTACCGCGGCTTCGCCGATAAGGGACAGTTCACCACGGAGAAGTGGAAGCCGTTCACAGAGGCCGACGTCTGGACGACCTACTTGCTGCCCGGCCTGCGGGGCACCCTCGTCGCGGCACTGCTCTCGATCGTGTTCGCGCTCGTGATCGGCATGATCTTCGGCATCCTCCGGCTGTCGGAGCACCGTCTGGTGCGGTGGGTGGCAGGGGCGATCGTCGAGGTGGCCCGGTCTATCCCCGTGCTGATCTTGATGATCTTCCTGTTCTACATCTTCTCCGACTACAAGTTGTTCAAGGTCGATCAGCTCGCCCTCGCGGCCGTCGTGATCGCGCTGACCATCTACAACGGCTCAGTTATCGCCGAGATCGTGCGCGCGGGCATCAAGTCGCTACCGAAGGGGCAGACCGAGGCCGCAGTGGCGCTGGGGCTGCGCAAGGGGCAGCTGATGCGGTTGATCCTGCTGCCGCAAGCGATCACCGCGATGCTTCCTGCATTGATCTCGCAAATGGTTGTCGCACTGAAGGATTCGGCGCTCGGCTACCAGATCACCTACCTCGAGATCGTGCGCCAGGGCTCGCAACTCGGTGCGTCCGAACGGAATACGGTGCCCGCACTGATCGTCGTCGCGATCGTCATGATTCTGCTGAACAGCACGCTGACATTCGTGGCGAACAAGCTGGAGCAGCGGTTGCGCTCGCGCAAACGGGCCAAGGGCGCAACGGTCCTCGCGGCCGACTCAGTCCTCACCGACGCCGCACCCGGCATGGATATCACGAAGAAGCCGTGAGCCTCGACGCGGCGGCATTAGACGAATACCTGGCCCGGACCGGACCCGAGGGCCGGGCCGGCGGGCGCTCGATGCGGTAATAAGCACCGAAGTCACCTACCTCCATACGGGCGGCATCCGAAATAGAAGGGTCCAGATGAGCGCCGCAACAACCGAAATCATCGCCCGCGCAGTCATCCGCGACGGCGATCGGCTGCTCGTGGCACGCGCACGCGGCAAGCAAGGGGCGTTCCTACCCGGTGGCCATGTCGAGCCCGGAGAGCCTGTCGAGTCAGCCCTGGTCCGTGAACTGTCGGAAGAACTCGGAACGGCGAGCAGGATCCTCGGCCTCGTCGGTGTCGTCGAGCACGGATATGTCGACGACGAATCGACCACGCGTCATGAGGTGAATCTGGTGTTTGCCGCTGAGGTGGACAGTTTCCCCGCCAGCCAGGAAGATCACCTCGAATTCTTCTGGTTGCCGATAAACCAGCTGTCGACGACTGATCTGCGACCGAGCGCGTTGAAGGGCGTCATCGCCAGCGGTGCACAGTCGTTCTGGCACGGTTGGAACGGCTGAGTATGGGCATGTCCCGATCCGAAGGGAGACGGACCGGGATATATGCAAACAGGTGCCGGGCCCGAGGGGCACCAGGCAAGCGGTGACCCACCGAATCCAGTGGCGAGATTGTGGCCCCGCACCGGCAAGTGTCGATCAGCGCTGTGACCGTCATTGTGCCGCCGTGAATCCCGTCGAGAGTCCGCGCGGCATCCACGGGCCGAGGACGACTTCGCCGAGGTCGCTGCGCAGAGCTGCTGAAGGGGGGCTACGGAGCAGCTGCCGGCGCTAGCCCGTGTTTTGAAAGTGGTCTGAGCTGAGGGCGCCGCCGTGCGGCGCCGCGGGATCAAGGCCACCATCCCGATCAAGGCCGACCAAGCCGCCCACCGCCAGAAGAAGGGTTCGGCCGGTGGACGGCCACCGGTGTTCGACGCCGAGGACTACAAGCAACGTCATGCTGGGAGTGCGGAATCGGTCAACTCAAGGAAAACCGTTATGTGGCAACATGATTCGACAAACTCGCCCTCCGCTACCTGGCCATCGTCAGCATCGCCGCCATCAAATGGCTACGACACGGGTGAGAGCGGGCACACGCCCGCCCTCACCCACATTCAAGAGATGAGCTAAGACGTCCACAGCTCAACGACAGAGTCGGCGGGTATGAACTGGTGTCCGTTTTCCGTACATGTGCCGCGGCCGAACAGGTAGGTGAGCTGTCGAGCAAGTGTGTGCTGTCGTGCGGCGGCGGCGAGTCGATGGAGTCTGTGGCCGAGACCGGTCAATTCGTCAGGATGAGTCGCAACCAAGGGCCGTCGGGTGACCGTCTCGGGCGGGTAGCCGCCCGTACAGGTGAAAAACCCGCGCTCGCCGAGGTGTAGGTCCATCGCTGCCCAGCATACGGGACAGATGATCTCGAATTCCTCGTCGAGCAGCCCTATCAGTTGTTCCGACCAGATCGTGGCATCCTCGAATGCCAACACGGCTTGCACACGGAAGACGAAGGAGGTCGGATCGTGATCGTCTTCGGGGCTGTTCTCGGCCAGTTCGATCTGTGCTTCCCGAAGCAAGGTGGCGATGTGCCCAGCGTATCGCTCGCGTATCTCCGCGGTATACGGATCGGCTTTCGCGAGGAGAGCACCCGCGAGCTGCACGGCTTCGAAGCGGTCACTCGGGGCGCCGTCGGCGGCGATAGCAGCGAGCTCGGGCAATGCCGTGCAGGCGACATCGCTTCGATACTGGTGGTAGAGCTCATCCCACAACTCTTTCCACACCATGGCATCCGAACCTCGAGAAGACAGCCTCGCCAGAAGAGCCGTCACATGCTCATCGAAAGCATTCGACACCGCGTCATCCAAGCATGTCGGATGTAATGAGGCCAGGCAGCCGTCAGCGAGCGAAGTGGGCAGAAGTTGCGGCGCTGTAGAACGACACCCTCAAATCGATTCACTTATGAAACAGGCGCTAGCTTGAGTTTTAACCTGTGCGGCGTGGTCGCGGCCCGGCGGCTTTGGATGCTTTCTGGTTGCTGGGCGTCTTGATGTGCACGTCGTAGCGTGGTGCCGGGTGCTGGTTGCGGTGTCCTGCGGG
>NZ_JBKOQN010000053.1:0-36491 GCF_046764895.1 Nocardia sp. CWNU-33
CTACCACCGCCGCCGACGGCAGACCGCTCTCGGTCGTTTGACGCCAATCGAATACGAGACGATCATGACCCCACCGGCCAGTCAGGCCGCGTGATCGAACCTGTCACCTGGTCGTGCAGCAGTCCCCACTGTGGTCGAGCTGGCTCGCACGCGTGATGTTCCCGTTGATGTTGTGTGGCCCGAAGGTGCTGCGCGCAAGCAAGGTTGACTGCGCAAGGGCATGACTACGTCGATGGTCGGGCATCCCTAATCTTGCTCGCCGCCCAACCACGAGAAGGCGTTGTGAATGGCATTCTCGTCGCTATTGAAGATCTCCAATCTGATTCGTATCACCGTATAAAGCTGGTCCGCCCATGACTTTGCCAGCTCGACATTTTCGCCCGAGCTGCGAGAGAGGCTCAGAATAAGGTGTCCTCTGTGAAGGGCGTTGAGGCAACGTTCCATCGCGTGGGTCTCGAGCGACCACCATTCAGAGGGAGCGACTCCGCTCGCCATGGAACATGCCTGTCGGTACAGATCAATGAGGCCAGACTTTTGTGCCATGGCTCGAATGGAACTACTCGGCGCCAGGTTCCCACTGGGCGGCGGGGCCTGCGAGAAGTGGGGGTGGGAAAGGGCGTGGACGGTGATGAGATGGGTGTGTCCTGTACGATTTAGTTGGCGAAGTCCAGATGTAGTTGGCGAGCGGCCGGTGTACGGGGGAGTTGGTCGTCAACCGGGCTGCAACCTCGAGCCTCGGCGGTCCGACGGGAGTTGGACGCGCAGACCGATGTCTCGACGGGCACGCGGTCGCGGGTGATACGGCGGGTGAGCATGCCTACGGTCCTGGTGTGGTTCCGCTGCCGGGCCGCAGCACCTTCTACGCGTTTGATCGATGCCTTGGCGGTGGGGCGGCACAGCTTCGGCTCGGTGGTCACGCGGCGGCAGGCGGCGACCGGCGCGGCCGTTCACGCCACGCTGGCGGCGTGGCTGGGTGAGCAGATCCAGATCGATTCAACGCCTTTGGACGTGATGGTGCTGTTGGAACCGGGTGTTGTTGCGCGGGCGGATCTGACGATCGTGGAGAACCGGGCTCGCCATGCTGCCAGCAGTCGGTGCGCGCCGTCGCGGTCCTAGATGTCGGCGGGCATCCCACGACAAGCATCATGACGGCGGCTGGGGAGGTTCTCGGTCGTGACATCTGGTGACGCGTGCAACGTTCCTGCAACCCTCCTTACCGCTATCGTGCGGCGTCCCCTGTGCAGATATGCTCCCACAGCACCTGTACCGCAATCATGAAGCGACCGAAAGCGCGCAACAGCAACGCGCGGTCGGCGAACGCGGGAACTCGATGCTGAAGGCCACATTCAAAGTCTTGCGGCGAATCAGCCTGTGCCCCTATCGAGTCGGCGCCATCGTCGTCGCCGGTCTCGTCCTGCTCCGCATCGAACGCGGCTGCGCCGCTTGACCACCGTAAACTGCTCCCCGGAAAAGGCTCATTGTGACCATCCGGGCTGGCGAGATGGGCTGGTCGGGCGTCGTCAACACGTCACTGTTCTCGGAGATCAATCGTTAGCGTCCTGCCCATCCAGAGTATGGGAGTAAGGACGGCTCGCGGATAGAACGGAGGAAAGCACTGCTCATGAACATGCTTCGGCGATACACCACCAGGGTCGCGCTGTCGGGAATGACGGTCGGGGCGATCTTCGCCGCGACGGTATACGGCAGCGGCACCGCGGCGCAGGCGGTACCAGCAGCCGCGCCGTCTCCGGCGCTGACCGAGGCGATGGACCAGGTCGTCAAGAGCGGATACGCCGGTGTCCAGGTGGTGATCGACGGTCCTGGTGGGCATCGCACCATGACCGCGGGAGTCGGCGACCTCCAGACCGGCACACCGTTCGCCGACGATGCGCGGGTGCGGATCGGCAGCAATACCAAGACCTTCGTGGCGACGGTGGTCCTGCAGTTGGTGGCCGAAGGCGAGGTCGAGCTCGACACACCCATCGAGCAGTATCTGCCCGGCTTGGTGCAAGGCAATGGAAACGACGGCAACCGAATCACGGTGCGGCAGTTACTGCAACACACCAGCGGCATACCCGACTACCTCGGCAGGGTCGGCGGCCGCAAAGCAAGCGGCGGCGCCCAGCTCGACCCCATTTCCGAGGCGATTCGCTGGCAGCACTTCGAGCCTGCGGACCTGGTCCGCAGGGCCATGGCTCTGCCGCCGATCGACGAACGCGGTGCGCGAGCCGAGTACACCAACACCAACTACATCATCCTGGGCATGCTGATCGAGAAGGTGACGGGCCAGTCCCCCGCCGCAGAGATCAATCGCCGGATCATCGAACCGCTGGGCCTGCGCGCGACGTACTTTCCTGCCGACGGCGAAACCGGAATCCGCGGTCCGCACCCGTCTGGCTATCACCAAACCGGCGGAAAGCATATCGATGTCACGGCAACCGATACCTCATGGTCGGGCGCTGCGGGCGCGATGGTTTCGACAGCGTCGGAGGTGAATCAGTTCTTCAGCGCACTGCTGGCCGGAAAGTTGCTTCCCGCAGCGCAGTTGGCGGAAATGCAGCGCACGGTGCCCTTCGATCGGGAGCCCGATGCCGGCTACGGCCTCGGCCTGATCCATCGCCCGGTGCCTTGTGGCAAGGAGGTGTGGGGCCATGGTGGCAGCATTCCCGGCTTCGAGGTCCGCACCGGCGTCGCCGCCGACGGGACCGCCGTCGTTGTGAGCGCCAACCAGCTTCCGACAGGCCGGGAGGCCTTCGCCGCCGTCGAGAAGGTCTTCGACATCGCGATCTGTGGTGCATGAGTCACCCTGCACAGCAGCCGAATTCCGCTACTGCGGACTTCCCGGCGGCACGACACGACCTGCTCCGGCGAGCACGACGGTCGACGACCGGTGGACCACTGATGCGTCGCAAGAAGGTGGCGTCGGCCTACCTGCCGCCCTCGCCGCGATGATCGCAGGAACCGTGCTCGGCTGCGCCGGCCCGATCGACCCGAACGACGGGCAGGCGGGAATCGACCGGCCGCAACGAACGGCCCGGATGTGCTTTGGCCCCGACTGTGGTCGTCATCGACTCGCAGACCGTCGGCGGCGACGATACCGTGGTGGCGGCCACGGTCGGCAGTCACCTATCTCCGGACGGTCGGAGCTCAGCACGTCCAGACATACTTGGCGAACAGCATGCCTGAATGGTTCAAGGGATCGGCACCGAGTGGACCGGAGGCGTACATAGCCACTGATCGTGTTCGCTGAATCGCGCCAGCGGCCCGATGAGTGGAAGTGCGACTCCGCGGACGGCTCGCCGTGCGTTGTCGGCATCCCGTTGCAACCGAAATCGCAGACGCGCTGGCCGGTTTGGATCATTGAATGCCCTGGTTCTCATCTTGTCCTGAACCATGGGCGATCTTCACGATCCGCTAGGTGTTGTTGGCCTTTCGTTGTCGGGCCGCCGCCGTACTGGCTTTCTTGCGCTGTCGGCTCGGATCGTGACGGGCCGGGGTCCAATGGCTCTGGGCACGGGATCGCGAGAAAAGCCATGCTTCCCATCGGAATTCGATGCCGTCGGCGTCGACATCGCTGATCAATTCGCGGGTAAAGCAGAACCAACGGCTCCGATCGACTCGATTGTTGAGAAGCGTCGAAATGTCCGGCGGTGGCGCTCACCCGCGCCGATCACCGCCGATAGTGCTATCGCCGGAGCGCTGCGTGTGTGGGTCTCGGCTGACGTCATCAGTCCTGTTGGGCCGCTACCGGATGCGAGGTCACCCGAGTCAGCTGTGTGCGGGCAGTATTTCGGCTCGATCCCCGACACGCGTCGAAGGCAGGCTGATTCTGACCGCCGATAAGGAACAGAGTCGGTGGCTATCGTCTAGAACGGCGGTTCGTCGTTGCGGCTGGGTGCCGGTGCGCTGCCCACGGGTCGGAGCGTGCTCGCTCGGCTTCTGCTTCGGCTTCCTGTCGGGCCTTCCCGGCTGGCCAGATGCGGGACGTGAGCAGGCGCGGGACTCGTCGCAGTTCGTCGGCGACCACAGGGAACTCGGTCTGCAGGACGGTGAGCACTGCCAGCCGCAGGGGCCTCCGCTCAATCACGCGATGGAGCCGAACCAGTGCGCAGAGCGGCGGACTCAAGGTCCGTGAGCTAAACAGTCTGATCGAAGATCCCAACGGGGCGACGGCGACCATCGAGTTCGACTACATCCTAATGAGCAAGCCGACATCGACGGCGTGACGCAGGAGAGGAACTCATGACGGCTTGCAAATGCCCGGATGGACGGGTATATGCCGCGTGACCTTGCGGACCGGTACGGAGTCGAATCGATCCGCTCCGGTCGCCGACGGCCCGACTTGATCACCGGCGACCGGGGCTGACCATCGAATCCGGTCTACAGATTCAAGTCCGGGCTGTAGATACGAGCGATCCCCTGGCCGTTTTTGGTGACTTCGGTGAAACTGCGATAGCGATGCCCGGGCTTCGCCAGCGCCGTGTCCACAGTCAACGGAGGGGAGGGATACTTGCCGTTCAAGCAATGAAATGGGCCGCTGGTCGCGACCTGCTCGTTCGCCCCGGTCTCATACGCGTTGTAATCCACAATGGTCACGACCATGGTGCAATCGGAATCGGGCGTGATGTCGCCAGATTTGATCGAGAGGCCGCCGAATGCCCTGGGTACCCCATTCTCGGCGTAAATGCATGACTGTACTTCTGCGGAGCCATCGCTCGACAGGTATGAGCCCGAGCAGCTGTAAGGGCTATCCGGGGTGGCGACAGCGGCAGGTGCGAACAGGAGTAACGGTGCCGCACTGGCACAGACGGAAGACAGGACACGTGACAACGAACCGATGGACATGTAAGACCTTTCGATATCAGAAGCATCAGATCCTCGACGAATGATCTTGTCCACCTTATGTGTAGGCCACATGACGGGTACTTGCCGGGTCGCGCAGACACGTATGTCGAGGGCGGGGTGGTCCCGCGCGCTCATGTTGCCTGCCGCGCGTTCTCGCAACGACGGCGCTCCCTGATGCACTCGAGCCGCCAGGTAAGGTCCTGTGCGCCAGCGGTTTCGCTCTGAACCGGCTAGCCCGTATTCATCGCCGCGCCTTGAAATCACCTACACCGCAACACCGCTCACTGTTGCGTCGATCCGACCGCCACGAGGTCGGCCTCGAGCCCAAACCTCCGCTTAGCGCTACTTTGGTGCCGATGTTCCTGCACTGCCAGCAAGATCAAAGACCAGCCCGATTCTGATCTCGATAAGTGAACCGAATCGGGCTGTAGCTATGACAATTGAAGAATGGGCAGACGCTGGCGCCGTCGGTGTCCTGTATGTCGGACGGCACTTCCTCGCGACGCTCATCCCCAGCGCCGCTACTGCTCTCCGGCCTGCGTCGCCCGCGCCTACCGTGCCCGTAAGAAGTTCGGTGCGGTGTATGAGCAGGTGCTAGCCGCTGGCCGGTGCCCTGTCGCCGCCGAAGAGCGGGAGGCGGGAATTATCTGTCCCGGCTGTGGCTGGTGGATATTTCCGGGCGGCCGGGACCTCCGCGCCGATGCCCGTCATTGCTCACCAACCTGTCGCCAGCGCGACTACCGCCGCCGCAAGCGCGAAAGAAGTTCGTGATCATGACGCATAGCCGTGACACTGTCACGGCTGTCGTCATGATTAGCGCCGATGCTGTCGGTACCTGGGTTCACACTGGCTCGACATGAAGTCCCACCCGGCCATGAACGCGCCGGAAACCGAAGAGGGAGAAGCGATGTCAGGTCGCCCGTGGGTTGAGCGCGCAATCAAACCAGGAACCGAGACGACGACCGAGTTGTACGTGTACCTGCCCTACGAGAGCGGCTCGAACCGGTACTGGCTCAAGAAAGTGCTCGGGAAACGGGTCAGGCTCACGCCGGTGCAGCGCAACGGCCGCACGGCCTGGAAGATCGGCCGGGAGCACATGCTGCGGCTCGCGTCGGCGATGGCCGACAAGTACGGCGAGATCGAGCTACAGCTCGAGATCTCGAAGACGATGCAGTGTGACACCAACTGCGAGGACGCGAACCCCGCCACGGTCTTCAAATGTGTCTGCGCCTGCGGCGGGGAGAATCACGGCGGAGTTGGCCGCTACAAGGACTGGTACCGCGCCGAACGAACGACCCTGCTCCGCAGCGATAAAACCGAAATGAAACAGGTAATCATCACCCGCGGCCAGATCCAGCTGCCGAAACAGAGCACCGAAACCACCGGCCCCACAGTCGCACCGGCTGCCCAGGTGGAACCACCCCGCCAACCACAGCCAGCCCCGCCACCACCCCACCCGGCGACGTCACTGCCATCACTTCCGTCGGAACCCGCACCTTGCACAGTGATTCCAGCGGCGAACCGCTTCGGCGATCCCAGACGTGGGCCCGCCGACTTCGTGCCGCGACCGCCGGCCAGCCCTGCGCCACCGGCACCCGAACCAGTACGGCGCAGACTCGGAGGCCCGTTGATTGCTGCTGTGCTGGCGCTCATCGCACTTAGCGCCGGGATCTGGCTGATCGCGCCACCCGACCACCCTGCCGCGCAGCAGGTAACGAACCAGGAAACGATCCAGCCGCCTATCACGCAAGCGGAGCTACCGCCACCGCTCACCGAGGCGACTCCGGCCTCGCCGCCGCCCGAGGAAGCTCCGGCCCCACCGCCACGGTTCCCGGTAGGCTGCTACCCGTTCCAGTCGGACTGCTAGGGGCGCCGGGATGGGAAGACGACGTGGTCGGCGCGGCCGCGGATCGGACGCGGCGGCGTTGATATTCATGGCCGCCGTCGCCGCGCTGGTGGTAGCACCCAAGGTCGCGGACGTCGCCGAACGGCAGGCCGTGGTACTCGCTTCTGCGGGGATGTGCGCGCTGGCAGCCGTCGCCGCCGTGCTGGTGGTATGGCATCGCCGCAGGGTGCGCGCTCGCGATGACGCGCGGGTGCTGGTGGCGCTACGGCAGAACTCGCTGAGTCCCTCCGAGTTCGAGGAGGCGCTGGCCGCGTTGTGCCGGCGGGACGGCTGCACCGATGTCCGGGTGGTCGGCGGATCCGGCGATCTGGGCGCCGACGTGATCGCCCTGGCACCCGATGGCCGCCGAATCGTGCTGCAAGCCAAGCGATACCGCAATGGCCGTAGCGTGGGCAGCCAAGACGTGCAG
The DNA here is from genome assembly GCF_046764895.1 of Nocardia sp. CWNU-33. Lineage (NCBI taxonomy): Bacteria > Bacillati > Actinomycetota > Actinomycetes > Mycobacteriales > Nocardiaceae > Nocardia > Nocardia sp. CWNU-33. Next base: position 7,161 of record NZ_JBKOQN010000053.1, read on the forward strand.
CGGTTCGGTGGAACCGCGCACACCATCCACGGCGCCGATGTGGCCGCCGTGGTGACCACCGCGCATACGTTTACCCCGCAAGCACGGGCGTATGCGGCCAAGGCCAGGATCCTGCTTGTGCCGGCAAGAGAGCTCGCAGCGTGGGAATCGCAGACCGGGCCGGCTCCTTGGGACTGAACCGGGCGAGTGCTGGCCAAGCCCACGTGCCGTAAATCGTGGCGGCCGCCGGGTCTTCCACGCCTTCGCCGCTCTCGCCGAGTTCATCCGCGAGCTGATCGTCGACGGCACTACCGAGGGCGGTTTCTGATGTGGTGTGCTTCGGAGCAGAACGCCGCCCGGCGCCGATGGTCTCGGTACTGCCACGATGGATCTGCTGTCACTGACGGACGAATGAGCGGTTCGGAAGATCACATCGGATACACCGGGTGCTTGCGCGGGTTGAACTCCGGCTTCACCGGCGGCTTTCCGCGCAACAGGTGCAGTGCGCGCCGGATCTCCAGACGGGTGTGCGCTGGTTCGATGACCGCGTCGATGTAGCCGCGTTCGGCCGCGATCCACGGGGTGGCGATCGTCTCGTTGTACTGGTTGATCATGAACTCGCGCGCCGCTGGCCGATGCTCCTCCGGCACCGCCGCCAATTGCCGCCTGCCGATGAGGTCGACCGCGCTTTCGGCGCCGATCACCGCGATCCGGGCCGTCGGCCAGGCGAAACTGATATCGGCACCCACCTGCCGGGCCGCCATCATGCCGTAGGCGCCACCGTAGGACTTGCGCACGACCAGGTTGATGATCGGGACCGTCGCCTCGATGATCGCGCGCGGGACCCGGCCGCCGCGGATGATCACACCATTGGCTTCCTGCTCGAGGCCCGGCAGCACGCCCGGGGTGTCGGCGACGAAGACCAGCGGGATATTGAACGCGTCGCAGAGCCGGATGAAGTAGGTCGACTTGTCCGAGCAGGCGGCGTCGATGGAACCACCCAACACCAACGGTTGGTTGGCGATCACACCGACCGGATATCCGTCGACTCGGGCAAACCCGGTGATCAGATTCGGGGCGAACGCGGCGCGGATCTCGTGGAATTCACCGTCGTCGAAGATCCGTAGCAGGATCTCATGCATGTCATAACCGGCGCGATCGGAATCCGGGATGATCGTGTCGAGCTCGCGATCGGAAGCAGTGATCTCCGGCTCCAGACCGGGGTTCACGATCGGCGGCTGCTCGAGACAGCTCGTCGGCATGTAGCTCAGGTAGTTGCGGGCCCAGTCGTAGGCTTGCTGCTCGGTGTCGGCCACGTGATGCAGGGTGCCGCGTTCGGCCTGTACCTTGGCGCCACCGAGCTCCTCGGCGGTGATGTCCTCACCGTTGACGGCTTTGATCACCTCCGGCCCGGTGACGAACATGTAGGAATCCTTGGTGCCGATGAGCACGTCGGTGTTGATCGGCCCGTACACCGAACCCGCGGCGCACTTGCCGAGAATGATCGACACCTGCGGCACATACCCGGACAGTTTCTCCAACACCCGGGAAATGTCACCGAACGAAGCGATCGAACCCACCGCGTCCTGGATACGCGCACCGCCGGAATCATTGATCGTCACCACCGGGCACGCGGTGTCGAACGCGAGTTGCAGCGCCCGCATGAACTTGCGGGCGGAGGTGATACCGACCGACCCGCCGTACACGGTCTGATCGTGGGCGATCACCACCACCGGACGGCCCCCGATCAGCCCGCGACCGGTGACCAGCCCATCACCGTAGAGAGCATCCGGTTGGCCGGGCTGACGAGCAAACGCACCGGTCTCGATGAACGTCCCGCGGTCGAGCAGCATGTCCACACGCTGGCGAACGCTCGGAATGCCCTTCTTCTCCCGCTTGGCGGCACCGGCCTCGCCTGCCGGTTCCGCAGCGATCGTCAGGATCTTGACCAGTTCATCGATCTTCGCCTGGGTACCTGCCACGCTCGCTGCCACCTTCCAAACCGACTGTTGTGCCGTCGCGACGTTAAGCCCGTATCGACACGGAACGTGTCATTGAACCGGATATACGGGATAAATCACAGTCGAGGCCGGGCGCACATCACATCTCACCCAACGAGTTCGAACACAGTCAGGGGTATGCCTCTCGCTGACCACCTCGAGAGGGTCGACCGAGCGGCGGCAGAATGCGACCCCTCAGGCCAACGCCTTATCGCAGGCTGCCAACCCGATGCTGCACACATGAGCCCGCCCGTCGGACACTGACAGCCGACCTGGTTACCGGACCGCGACGGCGGCGGGCAATGAGCAGGCGCACAACGCGCGGGCTCTCGATCAGGCGGGCGCCGCGGTCGCCCTGCTCGGCGAGATGTCAGCCGAAACCCTTCGCAACGCTATTGCTTCGCTGCTCGCCGGCACGCCAAGGAGGTTGCTGCACCTCGAGATGAAGTGGTGCGAGATCGGTCAGAGCTGCGCCGAGACCTCTTCGGCACGAAGCGGGAGGTTCGCGACTCGAGGTTTCGAACCGGTGTGGACCCGGGATAGGCAGACCAGCGGCGGGTTCGTCCTTCCGCGGTATTCGACCGACTTTCAAAGTGGTTGTGATAACTGATCACGATCGCTGTGGATTCCGCCGATGATGGGGCATAGTCGCCAGTACAATCGTGTGCTCATAGGCGAATGATCTCAATGCTCAGTGCGGGGGACGATGGCGCGCATACACCGGAAGCTCGGTCCGGCCCGGATTACCATCGCCAAAGGCGGTCTCGGGTACAGCGTCGGTGGACCGTTTCTGCGGGTGACCAAGCGGGTAGACGGCAGGGTACAGCGGACATGGAGGGTTCCCCGCACGGGCCTGCATGATACGAGGGTGGTGGGTCCGAGGGCGGCGGGCCGGCCGGGTCGACCATCCAATTGGGCAGCGAATTCCGGTGCGGTGGAGGCCCACACACCGTTCACCCGCTCTCGTGCACCAGGATCGGTGTTCTTGCTGATCGTGGGTACGGGCTGGGCTGCTGGGGTGATCGTGCTCCTTGTGCTGGGTTCGTTGCTGAATGCGCTGCTCCTTGCTGGACTGGGCGCATTCCTGTTCTATTGCGTGCGAGACACCGTAACGCGTCGTCGCTGACATCGAATCTGCCTGGGTCAGTGAGGATTACGGCGCGTACGGCGCCGAGCAGTTTGCCGAGGGAATCGCTGAAGTGTAGATTCGGCTCGGCTTGTGCAAGTATCTGCGGGCGGGAGGATCGGGCACAGGGTTGAACGAGCCGAAATCCCGTCCAGCACAGTAACGTTCATGCACCGCAGACCTAGTCACGGGCTGTATTCAGCTGCCGCATCGGTGATGTGGTTCTCCGGTCGAGACGTCGGGATTCAGGCACTTCGACAGGGCCTTGAATACCGCGTCGGCGCGAATTCCCCAACAGCGGTAACAACGTGAGCAGTTCTCTTCGGCTGACGAACTGGATCAATTGCCGGTGCTGTCACGATTTGCTGCGGGCTCCGCCCTTCCCCGGATCATCTGCCTCAATCCGCCATTGGCCACCGGCGGCGCGCATCAGTGCCTGGGTCGCATCGCATCTGCGAACTGCCCGTGACGTCGTGGTACTGCCGCTGATCGGCTTCGGTGCGGAGAGCCACTGCCGGCGACGCCAACGACGGCATTGAAGTGATCGAGGACTGGCTCGACTCATGAGCTAGGAGCGACGACCGGGTGGCCGAGTGCTCATCCGGTCGTCGCTGACCTGCGTTCAGAAGCCCCTCGATATGATCCGCGACGATTCCCGCCTAGCTCAACAGCGCTTGTGAGCTCTGATCGCGGATCAGCTGCCCTACTGGGCTGCAATTTGCATCGAGAAAGAAATGACCGCCTGGGAATGATTTCGCAAAGAAGCTTCCAGAAGTGTGTGAGCTCCACGCCTCGATGTCCGCGAGACTTGCGTCGGGGTCGCGGTCACCGGCAATTGCGACGATGGGGCAACTGACGATCGCGTCCGTAGTGCACTCGTAAGTCTCGATAGCCCGGTAGTCGTTTCTGGTGATCGAGAGGATAATTTCCCGAAACTCAGGATCCTCGAGCAATGCCGGTGGTGTGCCACCGACGCTCAGTAATTGTTCACACAGTTCTCGATCGCTCAGCAGGTGCACGGTCCCGGGTTGCGTCGACGAAGGGGCGCGCCGACCGGAGGCGAACAGGACTCTCGCGGTCGCTCCCACTTCCTGCTCGAGCCGCCTGCAGGCTTCGAAAGCTACGACAGATCCCATACTGTGGCCGAAGCCGGAAAAGCTCTCGGCGTCCTTGACCGTTTCGATCAGCTCGGGAAGCAGGCCGTCGACCAGGTCTGAAATGCTACCCACGAGCGGTTCATGTCTTCTATCTTGTCGTCCCGGATACTGGACAGCAAGAACGTCGTATTCTGATCCTATGCACTTGGCCAATGGTCCGAAAGATATGGCGGAGCCGCCGGCGTGAGGAAAGCAGATCACTTTATGTGATCCATTCCCGGGGGAGGGAGATAGGCGACGCAGCCAGCTATTACCCATAGGGTAGAGTGCCTTTCGTTAGGTTAGTTCGACCACCTCGAATGTACTCCGAGGGAAGCTCAATCATGCCCATTGGGGTCGGTCATCGAGACCGCTCTTGGGTCGGTGGTACTTGTACTATTCTGCTATTCCTCGAGTTTGGCGTTAAGAAACAACCCGGACTCGGCAACCGGGTGGTCTCGTCGTCGGGGGACCTGTCATCGGCGCACCGCCGACGCGCCGGAGTGCAGCGACCGGGCGTGTGGGGAATCCACTCGATCTGCGGATCCAGCCAGCGGCCGAGTCGGCTGGGGGCCATGGTCGATGGTGGTGGTCAGGCCGCGGACTTGTGGCCATGCCTTGGCAAGTGCGAGTAGCCGGCGCAGCTCTGCGGTGAGGTCCCGTGCCCCCGGTTGGACTTGGTGCCGGGGCGTGAACCGGCTCGCGCTCGGGGGGTGCCCGGCAGCTTTGGTGGCAATGGCCTCGGCGATGCGGCGGGCATGGATATGTGGGTCACCGCCTGTGACGGCCAGATCGTCAGGGCTGTCGCTGTAGCGTTTGAGATGCAGCAGGCTGTCGCGGATCTCGACCGTCATGCGGTGCAGACGGATGGCCGGGTCTGTTCGGCCGTTGGGGTCGCGCCGCATCTCCAGGACGATTTCGGGTACGGCCGCGGTGAGATCGGCCCACATCGGCCGTAGTCGGCGGCAGTATCGGCCGGTGCGGTCCCATCCGATGTGGGTGAGCAGGGTGCTGATCAGCGGCACGGTGATCGTGGCGGGAGCGCCGACGGCAGAGAGAAGGAAGGCGCTCCATGCTTCCCAGTGCATTTCGGGATCGAATGACGGTTGGCCTGTCATGAGACTGATGACGGTCCCGAGCGGGTATCCGACCGCTACGATTCCCAAGCCCACTGTGGTGCCCAGGACCGCTGTGTACAGTGCACGTTCCTGCCAGGTGGTGTCGCCTGCGGTGCGCATCTCGCGCACACATACCCGGCCGAGGAGCAGGGCTGTAGCGCCGAGCGGCAGGGAAAGCGCGACGCAGACCACGACAGCCGGCCAGCCCAGGGCTTGGTCGATCAACTGGTCGGCGTGGCGGGCGGGCGTCCCTGCGATCAGGATGGTGGCGGTGGCGGTGATCGTGACGAGGTAATAGCGCCGCTGCCTGCGCCACGTGTGGGCGGGATCGGCGCCTGCCCACAACTTGGCAAGGCCGTAGATATTCGACATGGTCAACACGGTTGCTCCCAGCGAGAGCTGTCGGGCGATGTTCACCACGTCGCTGTCGTCGCCGGGCAGCAGCCAGGCCAGTGACTGTTCGAACCAAGCCTCCCGTAACAGGTTTTCGACGAGAGCGGCGGCGAGCCCTCGGTTGATGAGCCGGTCGACCATGCTGTCCCGCAACAGCCACCACCGACCGGCGAGCACCAACGTCATACCTGTCAGGACGGGCCAGGTGATCAGCCCCGGGATCGGGGAGGTCATCTCAGCGGTGCCGGTTTCGGAAGAACGTCGAGCGGAACCGGCTCGCCGACCGCTTCGGCAGCATCGCTTCGACCAGCAGCAGGTCGGCGAAGGTTTCGGCGGCGCGCTCGCGCTCACTGCCGTAGTCTTGGCGGCGCAGTACGCTGTGAATGGTTTCCAGCGACAGCGAGGGCATCAATTCGCGCAACGGCAGATCAGCCGCGGCACCACCGGGACCGCTCGCAGTCCCGCCGTGGCCGAGCAGCATGTGACCGATCTCGTGGGCGATGATGTGATCGGCATGCCATTCGGTGTCGGCCCCGTACATGATCACGTCGTCGCCTTCCCGGGCAATCCACAGGCCGCTTCCGGTGCCGCATCCGTTACCCAAGAGTGCGCCGACGTCGATCGGGCACAACGTGATCGGCCGTCCCCGGTACTCTGCCACCCGCGCGATGTATTCCGTTATGTCCCATGGGTGGGGGATCGGTACCAGGCGACCCAGCTCTTCGAATCGCGTGGCGAGATCCTCCACTATGCCTTCCCCTCGTTGATCACGTGACCCGTGCCGATATTGCGGTGAGCGTAGTTGCCTGCGGAGCATGTTGTCGGACAGTCTATTTCGCGGGCTTCTCCACCTTTGACCCGTCCTGCTCGAGACCTTCTTTTACGTGTCTTCGACTTGACTGCGGCGCGCCTGGTTCCATCTGATGCGGTGACTAGCAGCACAGAGCGACCCAGTGTGTCGGGGTGATCGTCGGCGGGCTGACGGGTGAGTCGACCTTGCTGCGGACGGGGGTGTTGCGCAAGCATTCTCGTATCCGCCTTCGCGGGATTGGCCCCAACATCATCGGCCTTGATTCGCTCATTACTCGAGCCAGCTCTTGCGCTGGCAGTGCGAACCACGCCGCCGCGGCCTGTCCACCCTGCACGGTTACGAGCACATGCCTGCCCGGCTGGGGCGACCGGCGGGTGCGCGGGCTGTCCCGTCCGTGGCATCTGGCGACCGCATGCCCGGCAACTGACACCTGGGACGGGCGCTCAGCCCTTCCAGCGATACCGAGTCTTCGGCCGCCCCGCCCTGCCGTAATCAGCGCGGCGCTCGGCCGGCCCGTCGTGGGCCAGTTTCTCCAGGTTGCGCCCTGAACGCATTCACCAATCGTGCGTTGGTTTCAGCTCTGCCTTTGCTTCTGCGAGGAGGTCGGATTGCAGCGACGAGCAATGAGCCCACCAGTCAGGGTAGGTGACCGGGTCTCGAACGGCGTCGTGCAATCCCCGGGCATGAGCAACTACGCGGTCCCGCAAAGCGTCTGAACAGATAATCTCGACCCGCTTCTCTGCTAGCCAGACGCTCTCGATCAGTGGCTTCATGTCGGCGGGGGTACCGCCGCGCTCGCGGATATCGAGTTCTCCCTGCAGTCGCTGCGTTGTCTCGAAGTAGTCGATGATCGCTGACTTCACCTCCTCTCTGCGGGCAAGGCGACTCTCCGCGCGGAACTTGAGCTTCGCTGCACGCGCCGAACTCCGTTGCACCATAAGCGTTGCCGATGAGCCGAGCCCCGCGCCGAGTAGTGGTAGCAGGCCCGTAACCAGCGTTGAAACAACCCCTGTCGACATGACTCCAATTCTCGCAATCGGCTGCCCATCTCGATCCTGATTGCCCACTATCGCCGGTTGTCGTCAGACATGCGACACAGCCCGGCCCGGTCCCACGCATGCGCGAACGGACTCGATGACGAGGAGGCCGGAGGGCCGGAAAGTGTCGCGTGGTGGTTCGATCCATTGCCTGATGGCTCCGGATTGGATAGTCGGTGACGGCAACGCCACGGTGCCTCCATCCCGGATCACAGATGCGTTGTGGCGGAACAGATCAGCGAACAGCGGCACATCGTCGGGTACATCGGGTCGGATCAAGAAGGTCCACCGGTTCGACCGGGGATGCGACAGGATCGGACCGATGGCGGCTCCGCGTCGGCCCATGTCGTGTTTGACCGACTGGCCCAGTGGTGCGGGCATCGTCAGTGCCCAGACGTGTGTGGCTTTCATGATGATGCGCCCCAGGCTCGGCGGATCGATGGTCGCGGGCAGATCGCATACCCGCCGATAGAAGACGCAACGGGATACCGGAGAATCCCCGAACGGTATGTGGTCCATCGGGTTTGGCCTTTGCTCAGTTCGACAGGGGGTTAGGTGCGCCTGGTGCCACGGACTCGACAGGCAAGCGCAGGGTTGATCCGGTTGCGATGGGTGGGCCGGCGCCGCACTGATGGTGCTCGGCGGCGTGCTCATCACGCTGCTGTTCGAATGCGTCAACCTCGAACAACGGAATCCGCCGGCCGTGCCCCGCTGACCGAGCATCGGATCGTCTTGCTCGGTGGGGGCACAGCCGGCATCGGCATCGCCGACCAACTCCGCGATGTCGAGACCGTGCGATGGGCACGGCCGTGACCAGGCGCGGTCGCGATTCTGGTGCATAGACCGCTACGGCCTGCTCACCGAGGGCATGCCCGGGTTCCGTGGACTTTCAGGTCCCCTACGCTCGCCCTGTCGCCGAGGTCCGCGAATGGGATTAGTGCGCAACAGAATCCGTCGTCGGCCTGGCCGAGGTAGCACTCGCGTGCAGCCGACGGCTCTCATCGGCACCGCCACCGAGCATGGCGCATTCCCCGAGGCGATCGTGCGGGACACGCCCTTACCGAGGGACGTTTTGCCGACCGTGCCGCCGGGAAGGACAGGATCGCCGCCGGAATTTGTCTTGTGCCGGCTCTTCAAAGGAAATCGGAGAGAACTTCGTTGAAGCGCTCCGGTTCCTCGGAGAACGGCGCATGACCGCTGTGCTCGAACCGCACTGCCTTCGCAGCCGGAAGTTGCCCTGCGAGCCATTCTTCGAGTGGACCGGGGAAGATTTTGCTGCGCGCGCCGTAGATCAGCAGTGCGGGCACGGTCACCTCGGGCAGGACCGACCGGAAGTCCGCGAAGGCCATGTCGTACCAAATGGCACATGCCGCCGACGTCGACATCTTCGTCGTCTCCGCATATATGGCGTCGATCACCTCGTCGGGCGGTGTTTCGGCGAAGCAGGCGGCTATGAACGGCTTGACCACCGACGGGCGGGCGTGCTTCACCGCCTGCACGAACACGGCGAGGTCGCTCTGGGAGTAGCCACCTTGCAGCGGGAACTCCCACCCCGCCGAGTCGAGGAAACGCGGTGACTGATCTACGAAGGTCACCGACCGCAGCTGCGCACACCCGAATTGTTGGATGTAGGCGAGGATCACCGCGGTGCCCATCGACCACCCCACCAGGGACACGTCCTCGAGCGCGAGATGCTGGAGCAGGCTACGGATGTCACGCGCGTACTGCGCCAAGGTGTGGCCGTCGTCGGTTTTCCCGGAGGCACCGTGCCCACGAAGATCGACATTGATCACCCGATTCCCCTCCGACAACGCAGGCACGTTCTGTGCCCAGAAGGTGGTGTTCATCGTCCAGCCGTGAATAAGCACGACGGGACGACCGGCACCGTGATCCTCGTAGTACATCGGCACACCATCAGGCAGTTCCAGGTAAGGCATCAACGACCTCCAGTTCGTGAGAAGAAGTGCTTCCACACGATGGCGTGCCTGCAGTCGCAAGGCCAAGGTGGAGACCAGGGGTTGCATCAACGTTGCAGCGAGAGGCAACCCGTTGTCAGAGTTATGGTGACGTGCTTACTCTTGTTTCGAGCCCGATGAACGCCATGACACGGCGGCCGGCGGGACCTCTCCGAATCGACCGGAATACCACGAGGCGAACGCATTTGGTGACAGGGCAGACGCATTTGATACGTGCAGACGTGCGCGCCTCATGGGATCGTGCACAACGTCGAGGTCTGCATCCGGACCGGCATCTGCCCGAGGTCGGTTTGGCCGAAGACGAGGTCCGGACCTGGCGCAGGGACCATCAGATGGCTTCGGTGTGGCCGATACTGTTCGCGAGCCTGGAGAGTGCGGCGTTCGAGCCGGGGCACGTGTTGTTCGGTGGCGACGCCGACGGCCATCTGCTGTGGGTCCAGGGTGATTCCACGACTCGCCGGGTGGCGGAACGAGCAAACCTTGTCCCAGGAGCACGATGGCACGAAGCCGAAGCCGGTACCAATGGTGTCGGCACGGCCCTGGCCCTCAGCAGACCCTTCCAAGTCCGCGGAACCGAGCACTACCTGTCGGTTGCCGCGGACTTCACCTGCACCGCGGCACCCATCAGAGACCCGGTCAGTGGTGCGGTGATCGGTGTCGTCGACGTCACCTGCAAGCTCCGCAACATGAATTCGCTTGCGCTGCCGCTGGTTACCACGGCAGCGCGACTCGCGGAGGCGCATCTGCGTGATCTCGCCCGGCAACGTCATGCCGAGATACTCACCCGCTACCGCGACCGCGTCCTCAATCGTGTCGGCGGCCACTGTGCTTTGATCTCGCAAGAGGGGCGGTTGTTGGATGCCGCTCCGTCGAGTTGGCTGCCTGCTATCTGGCCGGTACCGGTGATAGAGGGCGAAACCGAATTACCCGATGGACGTAGGGTCGTTGTCGAACGACTCTCGCTGGGCGGACCGTTCTCCGTCTATGCCCTGCCGGACCACGCTGCCGGCCGGCAAGCCCCACACGTGACCTCGCTGGGCCGTAACCGCGCCGAACTGTGGATGGATGGGGTCGTCCATGAGCTCAGTCTCCGGCACAGCGAGCTGGTGGTGCTCCTGCTCGCCAACCCTGATGGATTGACTGCGGCGGCATTGGCCGAAGAGCTGTACGGGAACGCCGGAAAAACAGTGACGGTGCGCGCGGAGCTCGCCCGGCTTCGACGAATCGTCGGTTATCGCCTCTCGTCGGATCCGTACCGTCTGGACAGCCGAATCCGCACCGATTTCCAGCAATTGGAAGCAGACGTCGCGAAGGGCTCTGTGGGCGATCTACGGAGCAGATATCCAGGCCCGCTGCTACCGGGATCACAGGCCCCCGGCGTTCGGCGGATACGACAGCGACTCCACAACCGGCTGATGCCCGATCGTCCGGCGAACTAACGGCTGGGGGTTAGGCCCGATCCGCTGTGGATCACGTCACGAGCATGCGCTGAGGTCTCGTAAAGGCGCTTCGCTCACCGCGTCGCGCTTCGAGAAGGATTTCGTAAGTCGCTGAGTGAGGCGCAGTTCATCCGTCGCGGCTGAAACTCGATAGCTGCCCCACGACAAGTTGCGAACGACTCGCGTCGGACGGGCTCGGCTTCTCTGACGGCCCTACCAGCGGTCAGGCGAATGCCCCATCCAAAGGTGCGAAGAACTTCTCGGACCGCGGCTGCGTCCGGAGGCTCTTAGAGACCTGACTGTGCCGACGTACGCGGCAAGCCGCTGCTCAGCGAGGAGGTTGCCCGTCCAGTGCGGGCGATAACGGAAAAGGAGAGCACATAGTCCTTTCCACTCCCAACATATAGCGCACTGGCGGGCTTGCGGCAAGGCCCGGGTTGTGCGGCATACTCGTCCGCCGAAGCCAGAACCTGCGGAAATGGGAGTAACGAGTGACGGACATCGACGTAATCATCGTGGGCGCGGGCCCGAGCGGCCTGATGCTGGCCGGTGAGCTACGCCTGGCCGGAGTGCGATCGTTGGTACTGGAGCGGCAGCCGGAGCCGCGAGACACCCCGAAGGCCAGCGGTATCGGCGGGCGAATTCTGGACTTGCTGCGCTACCGAGGCATTCTGGACCGATTCGAAGCCGCCAGCAGCGACCCCAACGTGGCTCCCCGATTCCCGTTCGGCAATGTGTATTTGGACCTCACGCAACTGGTAGATCCCCCGATGCGGGCGTTGCCGTTGCCACAGCGCGAAATCGAGCGACTGCTCGACGAACGCGCCCGCGAACTCGGCGCCGAGGTCCGTCGCGGACACGAGGTGGTCGGGGTGAGCCAGGACGATGCCACGGTGACCGCGGAGGTGCGCGGGCCCGACGGGCCCTACCGGGTGACCGCCCGATACCTGGTGGGCTGCGACGGCGGGCGCAGCCGGATCCGCGACATGGCAGGCATCCCCTTCCCTGGCATCACCTATCCGGAGGTCAACCGGCTGGGCCAGGTCACCGTGCACGACTCGGTGACTGTGCTCGATAACGGCGATATCGAGGTCCCCGGGCTGGGCAGGGTCCGTGCGGGTTTCACCCGAACAGACCGCGGTGTGTTCGCGTTCGCGGTCATGGACGGGATGCTGTCGATGCAGACCACCGAAGACGAGTCCACCGAATACGACGATGACGAGCCGCTGACCCTGACCGAGCTCGCGGACAGTGCTCGCCGCGTGCTCGGCGCGGATCTCCCCTTGGGAGAACCAATTCGGCTGTCGCGCTACACCTTCAAGGATCGGCAGGTCGAACGATACCGCGATGGGCGGATCATGCTGGCCGGCGATGCGGCCCACCTGCTTCCCGCCACCGGCACGGCGCTCAATGTCGGCATGCTCGACGCGGTCAACCTTGCCTGGAAGCTGGGCGCCGATATCCACGGCTGGGCGCCGGCCGGCCTGCTGGACACATATCACGACGAGCGCCACTTCGCCGGCGCACGTGCACTGAAGCAGACCCGAGCCCAGGTGGCACTGCGGCGCGGACAGGACCTGGCCGCTGAGGCACTGCGGGAAGTCTTCCAGGAACTGCTCCTCGACGAGCCGGCATTGCGCCGCATGGGCGCCCTGGTCGGTCACGCCGACATTCGCTATCCGATGCCGGGCTCCGACCACCACGCCTTGACCGGCACCTTCGCACCCGACCTCACCCTGCACACCGACCAGGGCGTCACCAGCGTCGCGAAACTCATGCACACCGCACGGCCCATCCTCCTCGACCTCGCCGATCGCCCTGAGCTCCGCGAGATCGCCGGAGACTGGCAGCATCGGATCGAAATCCGCACCGCGAAAACTGATGACCGACCGGCCGACGCCCTACTGATCCGCCCGGATGCCCACATCGCCTGGGCCGCAACGATCGACGAACCTGCCGATACCGCCGCGCTCGCGCTGCGGGAAGCGCTCTCCGGCTGGTTCGGCGCACCCTGAAAACAGGAGTGCCGATAGTTGATCGGCACTCCTGCAGTGCGCAGACGCAGGCTGGCCTGCCACTGGGTGCAGTGGCAGGCATAGCCCTCAGCCCGCCGCTTTTTTGACGAGCTCGCCGAGCCGTGCCTCGTCGGCGGCACTCAATGTCGTCAACGCGAAAGCGGTCGGCCACATGGTGCCGTCGTCGAGGTTCGCGGTGTCGTTGAACCCGAATGTCGCGTACCGCGCTTTGAACTTCTCCGCGCTCTGGAAGAAGCACACCACCTTGCCGTCCCTGGCATACGAGGGCATCCCGTACCAGAGCTTGGGCGACAAGTCCGGTGCGCTGGCTTTGACGATGGCATGGACCCGCTCGGCCAGGACACGATCGGATTCCGCCATCTCGGCGATCTTCGCGAGCACGTCGGTCTCCCCGTCCGCCTTCGATGCCCGCGAGCCGCGGCGCGCGGCCGTCTTCAACTCCTGGGCGTGCTCCTTCATCGCGGCACGCTCCTCCTCCGTGAAACCCACGGAAGTCTTGCTTTTCGCGGTTGTGCGGGTGGTGGACTTCTGAGCATTCATTGCTGGTTTCCTTCGTGTCAGTTTGCTGGGGATGATCTTGATGCTGGGCATCAGTAGCCCGGGCGACCTGCCGGGTGGGAGCGTTGAGTTAGTTGTAGACGTTGGTGCCGGCGATCGGCGGCAGCAGCGCCGAGGGCGGCACTCACCGGTCCTGAAGCAGCCCTAGGACATTGCCATCGAGATCGATGACGGTGGCCACCCGACGGCCCTCACCGACGTCGCGCACGGGCTCTTTCACGGTGGCGCCCGCAGCGGTTACCTCGGCCAGCTTCGCCTCGATGTCGGACACGTGCCAGTACGCCACCGGTGCGGTCATGCCCTGCGGTCCACCGCCCGGCACCAGCCCGATGTGCTGGCCTTCGGTCTCGAAGCCGACGTAGTAGGTTCCGTCGGTCTGCGGTGGTAGGCCGAGCAGGGCGGTGTACACCCTCTTGGCCGTTGCCAGGTCGGAAACGGGATACAGCACGGTCTTGATTCCCCAGGTGGAAGCGGCAGTCATGATCAGTCCTGATGTCGTGGGTGTGGTCGGGGGTGACGGCGAACGGGAAGGCCGGGAATCGACAGTCCGATCACTCGGATGGCGACTTCGCCGTTGAACCGTTCGTCTTGCGTCCATGGCAATTACGGTAGGCACGGCTCGGCGGCGTCACATCCGTGTCGAGCACGGAACGTTCCACTGAATGAGTACGTAGCTATGCCCGCGCGACGGGAAGAGACCGGTGCGCGAAGATGGGCAAGTGTCACAGCAGAAGGTTGCCGCCGGGATCTCCGACCGGGAGGCCGAGGTCCTGACCCTGGTCGGGGAACATTGCAGCAATGCCGAGATCGGCGCGCAGCTGTTCATCTCGGTGCGCACCGTGGAGACCCATGTGTCCTCGCTGCTGCGCAAGGTCGGTGTCCCCGACAGGCGGGCGCTCGCTGCCCACGCGGTCAAGCTCGCCCGCGCGGAGCGGACGAGCGAGACGATGGTCGCCCTTCCCTCGCCGTTGACGTCGTTCGTCGGCCGAGCCCAGGAGCGCATCGCACTGCGCGAGGCCGTTTCCGCGCACCGTCACGTGACGGCCCTCGGTCCCGGCGGGGTCGGCAAGACCCGACTGGCGTTGGCCGTCGCTGCGGACCTGGCCGGTGATTTCGCGGACGGCGTCTGGTTCGTGGACCTCGTGCCGGTCACGGATCCGGCGATGGTCGGATCCGCGGTGGCCAGTGCTCTCGGCCTCGGTGAGCAACAGGGCCGCAGCCTCGACGATTCGGTGCTGACCGCCCTCGCCGATCGCCAGGTCCTGCTTGTGCTCGACAACTGCGAGCACCTCCTCGATGGCGCGGTGCCCTTCATCGAGCGCCTGCTCGCTCGCTGCACGCGCGTGACCGTACTGGCCACCAGCCGGGCCAGGCTCATGGTGCCCTTCGAGCAGGTCTATCCGGTTCCCCCGCTGTCCCTCGACGGCGACGCCGCCGCGGCGGACGCCATTGCGCTGTTCTTGGAACGAGCCGCTGCCCTGGGCTGGCCCGTAGATCCGGGGCAATTGGACCGGGTCGATGAGGTCTGCCAGCGGCTCGACGGGCTCGCTCTGGCAATCGAGCTTGCGGCCGCCCGGCTGCCCACGCTCGGTCTCGACGGTCTCACCGCGAGCCTCGCCGATCCGCTGCGGCTGTTGGTCGGTGGACGTCGTGCCGACGAGCGGCACCAGTCTGTGCGGGCCATGCTCGACTGGAGCCAGGCCCTGCTCACCACCTCGGACCGGTGCCTGCTCCGGCGCATCTCGGTCCTCGTCTCGCCCTTCACCGCCGCGGACGCCGCCGAGGTGGCCGGATATCCACCGCTGGAGCCGAACGCGGTCGCGGATGGCCTGGCTCGGCTCGCCGAGCAGAGCCTGCTGACCGCCGTGGCTTCCTCGGGCGGCACTCGCTACCGAGCCTTGCAGACAATCCGCCAGTACGAGACCGAGCAACTCATCGCGCACAGTGAGCTCCGCGAAATGCTTGCGCGCCACCTGCGCTGGTGCTCGACGGCCGCCGCCGCGTTGGCCGAGGAATCGCTGCCCGCCAGCGGCGACTGGCGCAAGAGGTTCGAGGCCGCAGTCGACGACATCCGGGCAGCCCTGGCCTGGGCAGCGGAACAGTCCGATCACCGTGCCGACGCGCACGACCTGGCACTGGCCCTGGCTCAGCTGACCTTCACCCGGAATCTGGTCGGCGAGTCTCAGCAGCGGTACGAACAGGCGGCGTCGCTCACCGACGACCCGGTCGTCGCGGCATCGGCGCTTCGGAACGCCGCGGTGGTGGCCGGTTGTCGAATGCGCGGCGAGGACATGTACCGCTTGTACCGCGCCGCCGCGGACACCGCACGTAGTGCCGGAGATACGGCCCGCGCCGCCCGCGACCTGGCCACGGCCGCAATCACTGTCTATCGGATGGCCGACACATTCTCCCAGTCGCCGCCCTCGGGCGAGGCCGCGGCGCTGCTGTCGCAGGCACGCGAGCTGGCCGGCGACGACCCGGCCGCCGAGGCCGCGGTAGCCCTGGCCGAGTGCGGTGTTCTCGTCGACGCCGTCGACTCGAATCACGGTGTGCCCGAGGCGATCGCGCTCGCCGAGCGGGCAGTCGACCTGGCCGACCGGACCGGCGATCCACTGGCCCACAGTGCGGCCCTCGACGCGCTCGCCGCGGCCCAGTGCTGGGCGGGAGATCCCTTCGCCACCGCGGCAACAACCCATCGGCGAGTCGAGCTGCTCGCTGCGGTTCCGATGACACCGGCCAGCGCGCTCGAGCGGGTCAACGCGCTCTCCGAGGCGTCCGAGACCTGCATCGGGGCGGGTGATTTGGCGGGGGCTCGCCGATGGGGTGAGCAGCTTCGCGACTTGCCGTTGCTGGCCGAACGGGGTGACTTCGCGACATCGCGGCTGCTGGTGGCGGATGCGCTGGCGGGCAATGTCGACAATGTGCTCGCCGGCAGCAGACGGTTCATCGACGCGTGGGAGCTCTCCGGACGCCTGCACGCGCCCAACCTCGCCACGGCAGCGGCTGCGGTGGCGCTGGTCCACGGCCTGCGCGGTGACGACGCGGCGCGAGCCGAGTGGCTGGCCATCGTCGACGAACTCGGTGTGACACCCGAGCAGAAGGCCGCCTACAGCGCCGTGTTCGACGCCATCGTCCTGCTTCACCACGGACAGGCCGACCGAGCCTTGGCAGCACTATCAGCCGAGCCCGACGAGATGGACGAGCAGGTCATCTGGGTGTGGCGGCATTGGTACTTCGCACTACGTGCCGAAGCCGCGGCGCTCGCCGGTCATCCGGATGCCCGTGGCTACCTCGCCACGGCTCGAACCGTGGTGGCCGGTAACCCGATCGCCGGCGCGATCGTCGACCGAGCCACGGCTCTGCTCGACAACGACCCCGCACGCCTACTCGCCACCGCAGCTGCCTTCGAAACAGCCTGCTGCCCCTATCAACAAGCCCGTACGCTGACTCTGAACGGCGGCTCCGCGGCAGCCGGCAATGCCGCCCGTACCGACCAGGCCTAACTCTGCAGGAAGGGGACGAAGTTGTCGGAGCGATCAGGAACCCTTGCTGACGATCCGTTCGGTGATCGGCACCCAACCAGTCACGAGCGGCTGGCGGGACTGTCCTGGGATGCGTCGTACCACGACGGTCCTGCGCCTTGGGATATCGGTCGGCCGCAGCCGGCAATAGAGCGGGTGGCATCCGATGGCGGATTCGCCGGAGCGGTGCTCGATGCGGGCTGCGGGACCGGCGAGAACGCTCTGCACGTCGCCTCGCTGGGATTGTCGGTGCTGGGCGTCGACGTGGCCGAGACGGCACTGGCGATCGCCCGGGAGAAGGCGCAGGACCGTGGGATCGAGGTCGAGTTCGCTGCGGCTGACGCGTTCCAGTTGGAGCGATTGGGGCGCAGGTTCGAAACGGTGCTGGATTGCGGACTGTTCCACACCTTCGACGGCGACGAGCGACCCGGATACGTGGCGAGCCTGGCGTCGGCGACCGAGCACAACGGAACCCTGTATGTGTTGTGCTTCAGTGACGATGGTCCCGATACCGGCCCGCACCCCGTCGGTCGGGACGAGCTGAGGGCGGCGTTCAACCCCGGCAATGGATGGAATGTCGCCGCAATCGAACCCGACCGGATTCACACGAGATTCCACGACGACGGCGCACCGGCCTGGTTCGCGACAATCAAACGGATCTAGACTGCAGACCTTCTGCAGGGGTGACCGAGTCTGTGGCAGTAGGCATTTCGGTGCCACGTCGTAGTCGGCGCGCTGAGTGCACGCTCGTCGTGGCGATCGTCTCAGGGTGCGGTGGCCAGGGACAGGGCGTCGGCGGCGCGGTGTTCGGCCGCAGGTAGGTCGGCTATGCAGGCTGCCAGGTCGTTGTGGTCGGGGGAGTCGGTGGTGGCGAGCGCGGCGAAGCGGCTCCAGATGTCGGCGCAGTCGCGGTAGGCGTCGGCGGCTGCGCGGAAAGGCTTGTCGCCGGTCAGGTCTGCGACTTCCTTGCAGAAGTCGGATTGCAGGCGGCGGAAGAAGCCGCCGCCGGTGCCTGCCTTCTCCACGAAGATGCGGACGGTGCGCAATGCGATGCCGAGTTCGTCGGGGGTGAGGTCCGCGGGCCATCGGGCGACGTCGTGGCAGAACTTCTCGACGCCGGCCAGGCCGAGGGTGCGGGTGGAGCCGGGCGGGAGGGACGTTTCGGCCGCTCCGATCGGTTCCTCGGTCTTACCGTGCAGGTTCGCGACGGTGGCCGTTGCGGCGTCGCGGGCGGCGAGGAGCAGGTCGGGGAGCCGGTCCGGGAAGTGCATCGGGTAAGTGGCGTGGCGGTTGGGGTCTGGAAAGCCGCTGGAGTAGCGGGCTTTCGCGAGTGCCTGTAGGGGGACCGTCTGTACGTCGTCGCGGTCGTTGTCGACGATATAGGCGATCTCGGCGTCGGTGTCGTAGCCGATGACGACGATGTCGTGGCGGGTATTGGAGAGTCGGACGCGCAGGTAGGGGAGTTCCATGATGTCTGCCCAGACCATGACCGGCCGGCCCGCGTCGAGTTCGCCGGTGACCCATGACCAGGCGAGGGCAGGATCGTCGGTCTGGTCGCGGCGGGTGTCGATGCCGAGGCGGGCGCACAGATCCAGCTCCATATCGGCCGTGCGGCCGACGAAGTAGAGCGGTGGCATGAGGCCGGGGATCTGCAGGTATTGGAAACTCGGCCCGCCGCCCATGCCGAAGACCAGCGCCTCACTGGGCGGGCCGTTCCAGCCGAGTCCAGCCCATTCGATGAGGTCGCGCAGGGCCCCGGAGCCGCAGTGGCCGCCGAGGCGGTGCGGGTAGTCCTCGATCAGCACGCGTGCCACGCGGGGTCCTCCATTGTTAACAGTCCTGTGTGATCTGTAATGGAATAGCATGGGTTCGGCGCAGTGTGATGTCAACCGGAGGTGAACCGTGTCGGTGCCGATGACCCCGTGGGGTCCGGTGGCGGCGGACCCGCCCGCGGAGGATCGCAAGAATCAGATCCTGGACACCGCATGGCGTTTGGTGGTGGCCCAGGGCGTCTCGGCGACCTCGATGTCACAGCTGGCTGCCGAGGCGGGCATTTCCCGGGTACTGCTCTATCGTCACTACGAGAACCGGGACGCGGTCGTACGCGACCTGCTGGCCCGCGAGCTGTTCCGGTTCTATGCCGAACTGCATCGGTTGCCGCAGCCCGGCGACGCGGTCGAGGGTGCCGCACGCAATATCCTGCACACCATTGCCTACCTGCGGAATAGTGTTCTGCTGCGCAAACTTCTGGTGGCCGAACCGGCGCTGCTGCCGTATTTGACGCTGGAGGCCGGGCCGCTGCTGCAGGCGTCGAGCCGGTGGTTCGCCAGCCAGATGATCGAGTGGAGTGTGCCGCCGGAGCGGGCCGCCCGGGCGGCTGAGATGCTCACGCGCTTCGTTGCCTCGGTCGCGCTGACGCCGCGGGTGAATATCGATTTCGATGATGTCGCCGAGAGTCGCGAGGTGGTGACGGCGCTGGTGCGCGGGCTGATTGGTCCCGGCGCTTCGATGTGACCGGCCGGGTGTCTGTCCGATGGGTCTTGACATGCCGCGTTCGCGGACCGAACCTGTCTGTTAACAACTGTGCATGGTGTGTCAACAGATTAGCCGCGCTGTCGGACAAGGAGCGTGCGCGATGACCGCTACCGATCGGCCGCCATCCTCGGCGGGACAGCTCCTGGCAGAGGTGCTGCTCACCGACTTCGGCGCCGCGGGACCCTATGACGGCTATCGGCGATTGCGGGAACTGGCCCCGGTATTGATTACCGGCGGTCGCACACTCGTGCTCTCCCGATACGCGGATTGTGATGCCGTGCTACGTAATCGGGTGATCGGCAAGGCCGACGAGTCGCTCGGATTCCGGCTCTCGCCGATTCCCGAGGAATTGCGGCAGCGGGCCGCGTACCGCTTCCGCCGGACAATGCTGTTTCGCAATCCGCCGGATCACACGCGGCTGCGTCGGCTGGTGTCCTCCGCTTTCACCGGACGTCACGTGGAGGAACTGCGTGCCGCCGTAGTCACGCAGATCGAGACATTGCTCGACGGCTTGGCCGAGTACGACACCGTCGACATCATTTCCGAACTGGCGCTTCCCCTTCCGGTCGGCGTCATCGGAGACCTGCTCGGCGTACCCGAGGGCGAACGCGCCGCCGCCGCGCCATTGATTCGCGACATGCTCGCGCCACTGGAGCCGAGCTCGGACGCCGCGGCCGTCGCCCGCTCCGCCGTCGCCGAGGACGAACTGGCCGCATACTTCGCCGATTTGCTCGCGGCCAAACGCCGCCGCCCGGCCGATGATCTGCTCAGCCGCCTCGCCACCGCGCGCGGGGCGGACGGGCTCGACGACGACGAATGTGTCGGCAGCGCTATCCTGCTGTTCACCGCCGGATTCGAAACCACCACCAACCTCATAGGCAACGGCCTCGCCGCCCTTCTGGCTTTTCCGGATCAACGCGAACTCCTGCGCAGCAGACCGGAACTCGCCCTCGGCGCGGTCGAGGAGCTGCTGCGCTACGACGCCCCCGTGCAGACCGACGGCCGCACCGTCCTGGAGCCGACGACCGTGGCGGGTATCGAATGCGAGCCCGGCCGCGTCATCCTCATGCTGCTCGGCGCGGCCAATCGCGATCCGGATCGCTTTTCCGATCCCGACCGACTCGATCTCACCCGCTCCGGCTCCCCGAATCTCGCGTTCGGCTCGGGCATCCACTTCTGCCTCGGCGCACATCTGGCCCGCATGGAGGGCGCCGAACTCTTCCCGCGCCTGCTGGCCCGGTTCCCTGCCATAACGCCTGCGGGAGAACAGATATGGCGATCGGGGCTGTCCTTCCGCGGGCTGCAATCGCTACCGGTCTCACTGAGCTGATCAGGAGTCGAACAGCTCGAACGATTCCGCCACGCCTGCCCAGTCGCCACCCATGTTCAGGTCCAGCGGTGTTATCGATGAATAGTGCGGCGAAATTTGATCGCCGAGCGGATCATCCACGGCGCAGCGAGTCCGGCAGCGATCGCGGTCAGCGGCACGATGACATGGCCCCATGCATCACGGATCGGGTGGTAGCGCGCGCCGCCGTGACTGATTTCGATGTAGCCCAGCGGGCGTACCTCGATGCCGCCGCCGACACTGTCGCCCCCGCCACCGAATCCGAAGCCCGCGCGCGCAACGGGGATGATGGTGATGCCGTCGGCGGTGATCGGTTCGCCGAAAACTGTTGCTGCACCGGCTCGTCCACCAATCGAGTCCACTATTTGCTCCAGCATTGCCCTGGGAGAATCTGCGGCACCGGGCCCAGTGGGCCCAGCTGTCGGGGAAGCAGGATCCTGCGATGCCTGCATGGTTGTGGACCTCCGTAGCCGTTGAAAATGTTTGAGCACCGGTGGTGGCGTACCAGACTGAGCGACGCGTTTTATTGCAACGCAAGCTCCGAACGAAACCAGTTTCGTTCGGAGCTTGCTCCTTGCGCGTTCGACCGCTTCTTACCTGGCCGCCACGCCCGACCAGCCGTAATGCGTCGCGAATCCACCCGGAGCCACGGTCGCAGTGGGCTCACCTGTGCAATCGTTGGATGCGTAGACCAGGAAATTGCGCTTACTGCGGTTTTCGAAGCGTATGTCATGCGGGAAACCACTAGCCCAGCACGAGTCCAGGTTGCTCAGCTCCAGGGTGCCTTCGATGATCACCACTTCTCGGTCGTCCCCACTCCCGGCGGAGCCGGTGGGGAGGGCCGAGACAGTGGGAGCCGCGACGGACATTGCAGCGAAGACGAGAGCGCCTGCGACAGAGCACATTCCAGTTTTCACCAGCTGATACTATAAGTGACCGCCCCCCCGGGCCCAGCCATCGCCTCACCCGCCGCTCGGATCCCCGACTGTCGGAAGCGCGGTCACCTCGGCGGCACCCGGAGTGGCGGATGTGCAGCGTTCGAGCGTCTTTCCTGGCCGCGGCAAGTTCAGCCCATGGTCGCTGTCACCAGGCACGGCCCGGCCTTTTCGAGGGGCTGGCCGGCGTCGATTCGGCGACAGCCGTAGGGGTCAGGTCGCCGCATCGTGGCCGGTTCGAACAGCACGATATGCGGCATTTCCGGATGTTGGACTTCCATCGAGTCCCGCAACAGCCCGGCGCGTGGAACCGGCTTGTCCGCCGGAGTGGTCGTCGCTACTAGACGACGGTCCCGGGCGGGCCCGGCCATGGATGTCGGTGGCTCATGGAAGTGTCAGCCGCTGTGACTGCTTCAGTTGATGACGACGCCTGGTTTCATGATCATGGACTGTGTTTCCCGACCTTGATCGCGATCAACGAACCAAGGGCGTCGTGAACACCACGACCGGTGGCCTTGAGTGGCTGTACGACACGGATCAGCCGTTGGTCGGCCTCACCTTCGCCCGTCAGATCAACGCCCGGGAGCTATTGGAGCGGATGGGCGTCGACCAAACCACCGTGGCGATGCGCGGGCCGGATGACTTCCACTACGAGCTGGGCGGCCTTCTCTACGCATCCGACGGATATGTGGTCAGCGCAGGGCATTACCGAAGCTGGGCCTGGGTGTGGGAGCACGGTAGTTGGAAATCCATCTACGACCGAGGACTGGTGCTGCGCGCCTCGATCGGAACCGCGGCACTGGAGCTGCGCGCCACCGGAAAACCGGGAGCGGTGTTCCAATACGCCGAGAACGGCCACCTCATCACCGGACTCAGCACCACGGACAGCAGCCTCGCACGGACAGGCAGCGACCCGCACCGCTTCGACCCCGAGATCCAGGCACTCGGCGCCCGACCCGAAGAATACGAATAGGGCCCCTTGGGGACCCGCGGAATGTTCTACAGGCTTGCAGAGAACCTCGGCGTCGGCATCTCTGAGGATGACCTCACCAACCGTCCCGTCCTCAGCGGCCGGCTCCTGCCCCAGCCTCGCGGTAGCTGCCGAGTCACCCAACACGCGCGCCGGCGTTCCTCGCCTCGGAAGCACAGCACGGTCAGCCGACTTCCTGGAAGGTTTCGATCATCTGGATCAGTAGCGCGCGTTGAGCTTCGGCTTCCGATGTAGTCACGGCGCCTCGGTCGGGAAACGAGCGGACTGGTGACAGCAACGATGGAAGAACGGTGACAGATAGCGTGGTCACCCCGCCGACGATCGGACGTCGGAAGCCCCTGTCAGCCAGGCCATCTGATCAGCTGACCAACGCGCGCGCAGCGGCATTACAGGTTGTTCGGAGCCCTCGAGGCTCGTGCTCATTTGTCGGATGGTGTGGTTTCCGCGTCGGGTGGAAGCCGTTTGCGGGGAGGGTAGATCGGGTATGGGTGGTGTCCGAACAAGTAGTCGCGGAAGGTTCGCAGGTATTCGTCCTGCTGCTGTTGATCGAGGAACGTGGTCGTGTTCGGGTCGAACCAATCGCTCGGTGCCGGGCTTCGCGCGATCACGTAGTCGAGGGCTTCGCGCACCATGTCCCCGTAGCTCGGTTCGTTGATGATGGCGAAGCGCAGTTCTGGTGCGTAACGCCACATCTGATCGCCCAGATGGGTGTAGGGCATCTTGCCGACCGGCCAAAGCAGACTATCGACATGCGGGATTTCGTCCCACCACTCCGGAAGTGGGTCGGGGCGCATGCTGGCCCCCGGCTGTGTGGGTGAATCCGTGAGGCGTTCCGGGCTGGAGTCGGGTGCGGCAGGATTTCGGCCGACGCCTCGGGGACGCCACATCGGCCCGGTCCAGAGGTTGCTGGGCGGATACCAGATGCCGCGCCACACGGGGACTCCGAGAGTGGGAGGGTTCACCGGAAGTTCCTCGGCGAGTGAGACGTCGACGGTGATGTGGCGCATGGGGGGTAGCTCTGTGTCGTCGGGTAACAGATCCGCCACCATCGACAAGCAGTCCCGCTCGTCGAATCCGGTCACACCGACGCCCTGGCTCAGACGCGGCCAAAAGAATCGTCCGCTCCCCAGATCGAATTCGATCCAGAACCGCCGCACCGTGGGCATACGCGCCCTCCTCCCATGGCCCCCTACCGCCGAGCGCTTACCTACGATACCGACGTCCGATCGGTGCCCGCCACTCGATAATCGGCAGTTGCGGACGTTCGAGAACGCGCGCCACGCGGCAATATGGTGCGTTCCGCCGGCCTCGGATCGGCAGGGCCAGTTGACCTTCGCTTGCCCCGCGTCGGCTGGTTCGATCCGCCGCACCGCCGCACCCGGGCCCGATACCGTCCGGCGTTGCCGGACCAGTGACCGGCGCTCAGCTGGCCGCGCGTGCTCGCTGCCGCTGGATGAGATCACCCACGGCGGCTGGGCGGCTGAGGTAGGGAGAGTGGCTGGTCTCCCAGGTCTCCGCACGAGAGCAGCGCGCGGCGAAGCGGTCCGGCAGTGGCGTCGCGATGGTCCGGTCCTGCTGCCCGCGCAGGTAGATCGACGGCGTGTCCCGCCAGCTCACGCGAGCGGGCGTGGCGGCGAAGATCGACGGAGGTTCCGGACGCAGCAACTCCACCGCACGCGTGGCCACCGATTCCTCGACGTCGCCGTAGAGCTTCGCGCGGGCGTCGTCCGGGTCGAGCCGAAGCCGCCCGTCCGCGTCCGGAAACGCGAGCAGCCCCTCGCCGGGCTCGCCAGGGGTCTGCGCGAGCAGCGCGGCGGGAGATCACCAACGTCGAGAATCCAGCTGTTGAGGAAGATCAATCCAATGTCGTGCGTTGAGTTGTCATGTGCCCGAGGCCATGTAGGCGGCCAGGATGTAGTTGGCGTGCCGGTCGAGGTTGGTTCGAGCACGGTCGTAGCGCATGGTGGTGCGAGGGTCGGCATGGCGAGCGGCGATCTGGACGTCGCGTAGGTCGACACCTGCGTCGAGCATGGTCGTGACGAAGGTGTGGCGCAGCATGTGCGGGTGTATGCGTGGAAGCCGGACCACCGAGACCTTTGGACAACCCTCCTCTGAACGTGCCCGACTATCATCGCAATGTTGCGTGTGGGTGCTGCGCAGGGGTTTTCACGTTTCCGTAGCCTGGACCGGGTGGGAGTTGCGGATACCGGCTGCGGGACTGGTGTGGGTTGGGATTTCGCGGGTCCGTCCGCTGCCGCGCCGTCGGGTGCCGCGATCATCGGATACCGCGATGTGGGTGGCGCTGGGTTGGACTTGCGGGTTGCCGCGACGACGGCGGTCGCCGTGGTGATCGAGTTCGGGGGTCGCGAACTGATTGTCGACGACGCTGGTGGGCGGCAGGCATTGGGCGGTTTCGTCGTGGGACTTCCCATGGCGGCCATGCGCATTCGTAGCAGGCAGGCCGAGTGCGTGGAGGTTCGCTTGTCGCCGATCCGGGCGCACTCCCTGTTGGGTATTGCCGCAACCGATCTGGGCCGTGGCGTTGTCCCGTTGGAGGAGCTGTGGGGATCCGAGGTTCGGCGACTGCGGGAGCAACTCGCGGACGCCGGGACCTGGGAGGAACGGTTCGCACTGACGAAATCGTTTCTGGCACAGTTCGAACCGATGCGGACGCCGGATCCCGAGGTGATCGCCGCCTGGCATCGCATACTCGCCTCCGGTGGCCAGGTGAAGGTCGGCGAGCTCGCCGAATACCTCGGATGGAGCCGTAAACGGCTGTGGGCGAGGTTCGAATCCCAGATCGGTCTGACACCCAAGCGGGCGGCGATGCTGGTCCGATTCCGGTGCGCGGTCGTCGGTTTGCTGGCGGGCCGGCCCGCCGCCGACGTCGCGGCGGGGTGTGGGTACACCGATCAGGCTCATCTGTGCCGGGATGTGGCGATCTTCGCGGACCGCACACCGGGGGCGCTGCACGCGGACAATCTGCCTGTCATCGCCCTGGATCGGTACCGGGCCTGGGGAACATTTTTCCAATCTCCGGGGTGACCGATCGGTCGATAGTGGTGTTCACCTCGGGTGCGGTCGGCGAGCCGAACGCAACTCGAACCCTCGCCCCGATCGACGACGAGAGGACAGGTGTCGTGACCAACACCCCCGGCCCTGCGAAGCCACAGACCGCCCAAACCTCAGCACAAAGTACTGGAAAGCAGTCCGCCGCGATGAAACTGCTGCTGGCTTGCGGTGTCATTGCTCCGCTGCTCAACATTGTTGTCATTCTCATCCTTGGGGCCATACGCCCTGGCTACAACGCCTGGATAGTCCCCGACAGCAACCTCGAACTGGGGCCTGGTGGGTGGATGCAAATAACCAACTACATCGTCACCGGAACGCTCCTGCTCGCTTTTGTCATCGGGATGAGGCTGCTTCTGCGTACAGGACATGGTTCCACCTGGGGCCCCATCCTGCTCGGCATCTACGGCCTCACCTTCATCGCCATCGGGCCCATCCTTCCCGACCCGTCGCTAGGTTACCCACCAGGAGCGTCGAGCGCGCTAACCATTCACGGCGCCATTCATAGTCTCCTTGGTCTGCTTCAGTTCACTTCGCTGATTGCCGCTTGCTTCGTGCTGGCACGGCGCGATGAGGCGCTCGAAAGTCGCGGCTGGTCCCGGTATTCGGTTGCCACTGGCCTGCTGGTCGCCACCTCCTATGTCGCCTTCGTTCTCACCGCCAAATTGGTAGACGGGGGACCGACAGGGCTCATTGAACGGATTGGGATCATTGCCAGCGGCATTTGGATTGCTCTGTTGGCGATCCGCCTGATGAGCAGACCGCTCGCACGCGTGTCCGTCGAATAAATGGGTCTGTCAGAACTCAGGTTCCTCCTGGTCCTTCTCCTACTCGGGGACGTCGGTCATGACACCAATTGTCTGGTCCCAACGCCGTGGACCATTCGGAAACCACGGCAGATCAATCTGCACGATAATCGGCAGATGCGGACGTTCGCCGACCGCCCGCCCAGCGGCATGAGAGTGCGAATTTTGCGAAATTCAGGTACGGCCGCGGCTACTCGGCCGGGTCGAGATCATCGCAGTAATTCTCGTCTTTCCCGTCGTTCGCCCAGACGCAATAGCGCGGATTCACGAGGGACACGCTCACAGCGTCGGGGGCGAGCTCGATCGTGATCACAACTGTTCCGCCCTCCCAAAAGATCTCGCGGCGTGGGTCGTCGTATTACTGGGGCAGCGCGAGCCCCGCCGTAGATGTGGATCTTTGATTCCAACTGCCGCGGAGAGAGTTTCGAACCTCGCAAGCTGTGCTCGCCAATCGCAGGAGCCCGGCACGCTCGAACCGGAACGGGTGTGATGCAATAGCTCGGCTCACAGCGGCCGGAAGGCGCGTGCGGTAGTGGAATCGGTTGCGGCGTCGATGATCTCGCCGAGCACCGCCCGCACGGCGGCGATCTGATCCGCGCCCACCCGTGCGGTCAATCTCCGCTCGTAGTCCGCGTGGAAGGTCCGGACGGTGTCGAGCATGTCGCGCCCGCGCTCGGACAGATGCAGCAGTTTGGCACGCTTGTCATTCGGGTCGGCGCGGCGCTCGATATAACCCTGCCGGACCATCTCATCCACCACCTTGGCCGCACCCTGCGCGGTAATCCCCAGGTGCTCGCCCAATTGGCTCGCGGTGAGCGCGTTGTCCGCGAGTGTGCGCAGCACGTACCCGTACGACGCGCCCAGCACCTGATGTCCGTGCCCGGCCAGGTGTGCGTGCAACTCCTGCACGAACCCCTGGTAGGCCTGCCCGAGCAGTACGCCGAAATCCATACTTGACTCCCTTCGCTCCAATATGTTCAACTCAAGTTGTACACCACAGTTGAACACCTTGGTTGAATATCAGGAGTAGAGCATGCCACTCATCAAATCCGCCGACGCACCCACCTTCCGGGCCCCCCTCATGACCGCCGTCGGATTGGCCGCTCCCAGCCGGGGTTCCAGCGAGAACAGCGTGTGGCGATTCACCCTCGAAGCGGGCAATCCCGGTCACGCACACGCGGTGTCGCGTGAGGAGATCTTCATCGCGCTTTCCGGGCGGGCGCAGGTGATCATCGACGGCGAGACCGGCGAGCTTTGCGCCGGGGACGCCCTGGTCATCCCCGCGCACACCGTCTTTCACCTGAGCGTCCCGGGCGATGAGCCGTTCGAGGCGGTGGCGGTGCTGCCGGTCGGCGCGTACGCCCAGGCCCCCGGCGGCGATCGCGTCAGCCCGCCCTGGGCTCAGTAGTCCACGTACACAACCTCATTCACACCGCACAGGAGAGACCCATGCCGCTCATCACCGCCGACCAGGCCCCGCGATTCGAGAACGACCACGCCGACTTCGTCGGCCTGGCCGCCCCCAGCCGCGGTTCCACCGAGAACTGTGCCTGGCGGCTCAGCATCAAACCCGGCGTCGACGCCCCGCCGCATGCCCTGGACCGCGAGGAGATCTTCATCGCGCTCTCGGGATCGATGATCGTCACTATGGGCGACGAAACCCTCACCGTCGCAGCGGGAGACGCCCTCATCCTGCCCGCGTACCAGCAGTTCGCCATGGCCAACCCGAACGCCGAACCGTTCGAGGCGATCGTGGTGCTGCCCATCGGCGGGCAGGGACTGATCCCCGGTCAGCCGCCGGTCACCGCACCCTGGGCGCGGTGACACCCGGCGCACCTACTGGTAGGCGAAAACCGCTCGTGCGAACTCATCGTGCTCAACCGCGCGGACGAAGGCCGAGTACTCGAGCTCGTCGAAGAACAGCACCACCATGCCCGCCGATCGCGCCCACTCCGGTGCCTCACCGAATTCGTACAGCCCAGGGTAGTCCTCGGCGAGAATCGAGTTTTGTTGCGCGGCAATGGTATCGGTGCGGTCATCCCGGAACGGGCAGATCAGATCGCGAACCGCAAGCCGCGAGGATACTTCCCACACCCGAGCGTCCTCGGCAGATGATCCAGGTAGGCACGAGCTCACCCAGTTCTGGCGCTGTAATCGGCATTATGGGACGTCTCGAGCCGCAGCCGGTCTCGTCCGTCGAACGCGGCGGTAGGCGGCATTGCGGGATGTCCTGAGCGACAGCGATCTCGGGCCGCGTGATCGCCAGCGGGGTTAGCTGGCGTGTTTAGGGCCGATCGCGGTGTCAGTGGAGGCGTCAGGCGTGTGTCAGGTCGGTGTCAGTCAGCCCGGCAACAGTGTGTCCATCGAACAAAACGACCGGCACCGACACGGTTCGGGTCGCTGCCACAACCGATTTCGAGGAGTACACGACATGTCCATCACCCTGACCGACCAGGACAAGGCCACCCTGCGCACCGCCGCCTACGGTGCGGTGTCGCTGCTGGCCGCCGCCGGTGC
>NZ_JBKOQN010000054.1:0-33987 GCF_046764895.1 Nocardia sp. CWNU-33
TGGGACGCACGCCAAAAGAGAGTCACACCAAAATTCGTGGTGGACAGCCGAAAAGAGAGCGTCCCGCCGGACACCTCGACCGAGCCTGGCCGGGCGTCGGCCGTGGCACAAGTCTCTAAGTAGCCGAAGAGCGGGCGTTGTCAGTCTGTTTGTCAGCTTGTGTCGGTGATGCAGAGAACAGTGATCTCTGCATTGGCGGTGTCAGTCAGGACGTACGTTTGATCAAATACCACGCCCTCGAACCATGGAGCCCATGCCTCGTGGCTTACATCCATGCGAAAGTCCTCAAAACGGTTCTGGGTCAACGCTTCAACGGCAGCACTAGCGAGCGCCTTCGCATCGCGCGCTGGCCCGCGGTATCGCTCATGTGCGCCGCCATTCACGATCGCGCCAGCCAGCAAGCCGTCCAGGCACAGCGATCCAGCCCAATGCTCTTGAAAGCCGCCAACGTCCCGACCGAGCGGCTTGGGGATCTGAAGTTCGCTGAGCCCCGCTCGGACCGCCTTACTGTCGAAGAAGATACGAAGGAGTTCGTACTCCTCCAACCGGTTCCGAGCGAGGAACCAGGCCGTCGTGTCCGAATAGTCGACCGCACACCACCGCCCGAATAGGTATCCACCGTTCAGGTGGGTCGCCGCCACCTGAACGAGGTACCGCTCCAGTGCCGGGGCATTCACGGGCACGGGTTCCCAAGCGATGCTCTCCCACGACGCAATGACTTCGAGCAGCTCGGGGCGCGGATCGTCCCAGTTGATCTCGTTCCAACGGTTCGGCACGGTCATGAGTTTGACAGCTACGACCCGGCCAGCGCACGCCAATTCCGTCCGCTCCTGCCGCTGTGCGCGCTGTCCGAATCGGCCAGCTTGATGCGAGCGGTGCGCATCGGCGGTCACAAGAACGAACGTGACGTCACAATTCGCCGATGCGACATCTAGCCTGGGCAGACCGCCGTCGAGATCCACCGCCAAACGACGTCACAGCTCACCCGTTATCGCGGCCCAGCACCGGCGGGCGCGGTCGGGTGCGCGGCATAGGTCAGCCCGTCGTTGATGGTGCGATCCGCTTCGGCCTGGGTGAACCCGTCGACCCCGACATGTATCTGTGCGGCACTGAGCAGGATCCCGTGCGCGTGGTCGTGATCGAGGAGCCCGGCACCGACGAGACGGCCGAGGCTGTTGGCGGCCAACGGCACCGCGCGGTGCCGGGTGCCGGTCCGCGCGGCGCGGACCCGATGACTTTGATTCGACAACGCTGCCTCGGCGTAGGCATCTGGATGACTGATCGGGGTGAACCGGCGCGGGATCAGTGGTGACGGTGGTGGAGCCAACATCCGTGTCAGCAAGCGGGGCAGCGGGATCGGTGCGTGCTCGTCGGCTACGCGGTAGATGCCGTGGGGTAGTTCCGACTGCGCGGCGACGACGTATCCTCCGCTGCCGCGGCTGTCGATGCGCCAGCCCAACCGTCCGATGGTGCTGCGCAACAGTGGTCTTCGCGGTGCGCGGTAGTAGAGGTGCATTCCCCCCGACGTTACCCGCAGGAGACAAAGTGTTTTGTCGACATCTTGACTGGTCAGAACGTTGATGCAATTGCAGAAACGAGGCGTCAGGTCGAGCTGTGTGTCATCGGCCGATGCGGGTTGAGTGTGGGCTGGCGCAGGTGCATTGTGGTGGTTGTGCCAGAGACTCCCGAGCTTGATTCCGCCGAAGGTGGGGTTGAGTGTGCCGATGAGCTGGGCCGCCTGCGCCGAGGCCGTGCGGTTCGTGTCCTTATCGGCGCGATGTGTCCAGCGGGGTTTGGGATGCCGAGGAGTATGAGAAGCGGCGTCGCTACGACCTTGAGATGGCATTGCAGCCGCCCGGGGTTGTTCCCGTGCCATCAGACCGACGCTGAAAACGACCGCAGGCGGCTTTGCTCTGGGTGGGTCGGTTGCCATGGCTCGGATCTGCTCGGGCTGAGCATGGCCTTGCTGCGAGGTCGCATCGGCGCGGGGACCTTCCAGGCCGCAGTCGACTATCGGTCGCCGGTTCCGCTGTTCGCTTCTGGTAGCGAGGCTGCCGATCACGGGCAGGCCGAGATCAACTGTCCAGGAACAGATGCCGACCCATCCGGCCGATGGATATGGAAGCCGATCGGCGGCACTCGGGCGTTGGTCCTCCACCCGCCCTTGAGCCAGTTCGCCTGGCCGCGGGCACAACTACGAACACATGACAACGACCCTCACCCTCGACCGCGTCCTCGGCCATGAGGAGACCGCGACCCGGATGTCGAGGACCACATCGGCCGTCGAACCGGCCTCATGACAATGGACCTGCCACCGCGTGGATTGTCATAGGGCATCGTTAGGGTCCGAATCGTGCCATCGAATTCACACCTGTATGCGTACGCGCGAGCGTCCGGGCTGTCGAGTACAGGCGGGCTTGATCTGCAGACCTCGGGGGGGACCAACAGTTGCGGGGGGTCGGCGCATCCGCGGTTCTTCACCGGGTTCCTGGCCGAGGCCGAGCCTGCGGCAGTGGCATTGTTGGCCTTGGCGAATGTGGCCGGCACCCGCTATTACCAACCGCGGCCGACGGGGATGCGGGACCCTGTGGTCACCTGCGACGGGGAGCGGCTGCGGTTTGAGGCGTTCTCGGCCTGCTGTGGCGTCTATGCGCGTCTCGATGTCCTGAGCGAGGCTTTGGATGGTGAGCAGTTGGCTCGTGGGACGACGAATGTTGACATGAACCATCCGCTTCAGCTTGCGCTCGCGCGGGTACGCGGTGCCGATCCGCTGCGCCTGGAGGTGGGCAGTGAGGCGCTGGCGGTGACAACCTTCGACGGGACCGTGGTCGAGCGGAAGGTGCCGCTCCCGTATCGATGGATGCGCGGCTTCGCCGAGGTCCAGGCGATCTGCTCGGGATTCGATCCACGCGCCAGGCTTGCCGCTGTGGACGCGGCGCGCTTCCTGCGTACGCTCCCCAAATCACAGCGTGGGGTGTTGTGGGTACTTCCGTCGGGGCGGTCGCTGCGGATCACGTCGCGGCCGGCGTCGGGTGCAGTCGGCCTTTCCGGCACGCATCGGCTCAAAGAACTGCTTCCGCTGATGCGGTTCGGCGGACAACTGACCGTGTACGGCCCGGGTGGTGCGATCGGAACGCAGCCCGCCGCTTCGGCCTGGCAGCTGGACCTGCCTGGGATGCGACTGACCTTGGCTCTCTCGCCCGAGGTCGCGCGCGGGTTCTCCGGGGAAGGCGCGGTGCTCACGGAACTGGCCGAGGACACGGTGCTCGACGACGCCGAGACCGTCGGAGCGTTGCTCGACTTCCAGGGCCGGATCGATCCGGATGCACTGGCCGAGACCTCAGGATTGTCCCGTGAGCGGGTACGTGCGGCGCTGACCCAGCTCGGCACCGCTGGGCAGGTCGGCTACGACGTCGCCGAGGCGGCGTTCTTCCACCGAGAGTTGCCCTATGACGCGCTGCGTGCGGCCAAGGACAACCCTCGCCTGGCCGCGGCCCGCTCGCTCGTCGACGTGGGCGCTGTGAACCGCACAGGGAACCTTTGCACTGTGCGGGCCGGCTCGTTCAGCTATCAGATCCGCTTCGACGAAGACCGTGCTTCGTGCACCTGCCGATGGTGGGCCGAGTACACGGGCGGACGTGGACCGTGCACGCACATTCTCGCGGCGGCGCTCGACCCTGCTACTGACCCTCAGGAGAACCGGACGATATGACAGCCCCTATCGAGTGGTCAGAACTTCACGCGTTGATCGCGGCGCGGATACCGCAACCAGTGATTCAGCGTCTGGCCTCCGTTCCGCCCGCCGAACTGAAGCACCTCCGGCCGCAACTCAAGGCCCTGCGCACGGAACTACGCGGCGAATTGCGCTCGGGTGACAGGACCAGGTACGTGACGGCCTACGATCAGCTCGCTCCGCTCGGCCTTGCCGGAATCATGAGTTCGGGAAGCCCGGCCGAGGCTCTGAACTGGCTCACCAGCAGCTGGTTGATGGATGCGACCTGGTGCGGCGGCTCCACGAATGCCAACTACAGATCGGTGCTGCTCCTCCTGCTTCTGGAGCATCGGGACAACGCCTGGCAGCAGGACTTGGCGGTTCGGTTGGCGAACTGGCTTCCCGATCGTGGTGATCCAAACCTGTGGGAGACGCTGGACGGACTGGTCTTCTGGTCCGGCGCGGTGGTGCCGGCGACGGACGGTTACATCGTCGGATGGGTCCGTAATGGCGGTAACGTGCGTTACCCGCACGGCTATCCGGGTGTCCGTGAGTGGCTCGTGCAGCAGGGATTGCGCCCGGCGATTGCGCACCACGCCACGCTGCTCGAATGGTTGCGTGCGCAACCGCGAGTGGCCGAGTTCGTTCCACGCATGTTCGAGGTCGCCGACATCGGTACCTTGCTCGCCGACAAAAACGCAGCGGGAATCGGTCCGGACAACGAATGGCCGAAAGCCCTGACGAAGCTGACCGATGAGGGTGTGCTGGACCGGGGTGAACTGCTCGACCTGTGTCTGGCCAAGCTGCTGCGCGGTGACCGGCCGGGAAACCTGCGCGGCTTCGTCATGCTCTATGAGGAACTCGCGCCGACGTTAGAAGAGATCGCACACCGGCTGAACACGTACATCGGTATCGTCGCCGGCGGCGCCGGCACGGTCGCGAAGATCGCCCAATCAGCGCTGAGCTACCTCGACGATGCAGGCCGTCTTGACAGGGAGGCGCTGCTCGACATCGCGGTCGCGGTCCTCGCCCGGCCGGAGAAGAATCTCGCCACAGCACAGCTGGCCTGGCTGGACACCGCCGCCCGCCGGGACCCTGCGACGGCCGGCCAGGTCCTGCGTGCTGCGGCTACCGCGTTCACGCACCCCGGGAGCGCCATCCAGGAACGCGCGGTCCGTCTGGTCGTCAAGCATGCAAAGGCCGCCAACGCGGCACTCCTGGCCGAGCTGCTGGAAGCAGCAAGCAACCTTGACGCCGCATTGCGTGATTCTGCGCGGCGCACTCTCGGCGCCGAAGAGCCCTCGCCACACTCCGGCGTTGAGATTCCGCCTCTGCCCGACTACCGGCCGCGAGTCATGCCGCCGCCCATCGGGTCAGTCTGGGAACTGGCCGAGCGTTTCGTCCCGGCGCTGGCAGATCGTCCAGTCGATCCGCTCGACGCGGAACGCATCATGGAGGCGGTCGTGGTCGAGTACAACCGCAATCCGCAAGCTCTGGCTGAGGCGCTCAAACCCTTGACGCTGCGCTATCCGGCCGAGCAACTCGAAGGCTGGGAACAGCGTGCCGTCCCCGGAGCGTTGCGCTGCCTCTTCGACGCGGTGCTGGGACACGACCGCCGAAGCGCCCTCGTGATGGATGAGCTGTACCGCGGACGCAACGGGTTTCTTCCGGCTCCTCAATGGGCCACGCTCTACCGGACCCACGAACTCGTCGAGTATTTCGTCAGTGGCGGCGCACGGATACCGTGCTTGCTCGCCACGCCTACAGGCAGCAACGGAAGCATCGACCTCGCCGTGCTCGTTCAGCGGCTCGAGAGCTACGCCGAATCCGCTGCTGTGCCGCTTCCGTGGGACCTGGAACAGGCGCTACTGCGACTGCCCATCGAAGCCGCACGCGAGATTGCCAAGACAGATCCGGTCATAGCTGGTCAACCGAACACGGCCTTTGTCGCCGATCTCGGAGCTGGACGTCTCAAACTTCCGGTCTTCGAAGGCCTCGTCGTACGGAACATCGATGCCGAACAATTCAACAACTCCCCAAATTTCGAGATACTAGTGCCCCGCTTCGGCGCTGCATCCGAGCCCGGACAATCTCCGCTCTACACGGTGCTCACCAACACACCGGATCCATTCCACGTGCGGGCGTTCGCCGGCTACGGGGGCGGCTGGCAAGGGCGGGGTGAGCCTTCGGCCTATTGGCCCTCGCTCCTGCCATATCACTCCGAAATCGTGGCAGCGCACGCGATCCCTGAGCTCTACCAGCAAGCCAACGACCGATCCCGAAGCATCAACCCAGTTCTGCCCCTTCTGGCGGAGACATCAGGTCGACCCGGACCGGTCGTCCACCTTGCTGTGGCTTACGGGCTGGCTGCCGGGCGGCCGGAGAACCGTGTAGCCGCAGTAGACGCGATCTTCACCCTTGCTACGCGCACTCTGTTGGACACCGAGCAGCTCGGCGTCCTACTGGGAGATCTATGGATCGGTCAGATGATCAAATCGAACCGGTTGCTTGCCTCGCTCAACGAAGCGGCGCGGGCAGGACTGCCGCGTGAAATCCTCGGTGTAGTGGCTTCAATGCTCCCGGCCCTGGCGGCCCAGCCAAGTGCAAGGGGACTGCCCGATCTGCTTGTGCTCGGCTCGGAGTGCGCCGCTGCGACTGGGAGCCCCCTTGAGATCCCTGAGCTTGACGGGCTTGCTGAGCTCCGTAAGCCCGCTCGCGTGGCCGCCGAGGCAAGGCGGCTCCGACAGATTCTCAGTGGGGCTGCCCAGTGATCGAGCCGAGGCGGCTCGTGTCCGCGCCCAGGGCCCCGTGACCGCGCACGTCTGGTCGGGGACGCGTGGGAGTCGTGCGACGAAAGCGCATTAGCGTGACTTTTCTCCCGGATACGTAAACCCCGGCCAGGTGCCTCCGCGGCGGGTCAGCTCTCGGCGGAGATCGAGGTTCTCGCCGTGGGCCTTTGCGAGAGCGTCGCGCAGTTCGTCGACTTGTTGGCGGTGCAGCTTCTTCAGTTGGGTGATCTGGCTGGTGAGGGCGAGGACGAGGGAGCTTTCGGAGTCCGGCGGCGGAGCCGGGGTGCAGTGAGCGGGCTCGCTTTGGGCGCGCAGGTGCTCGATGCGGGTGCGGAGGTCGGGGTGGTTGTAGAGGAATGCATGGGAGACGCCGGCTTCGCGTTGGACCGATTGGAATGTGACGGGGTCGCCGCGTTTGACGATCGCCCGGATGGCTTGCTCGGCGTCGCGGGTTTTCTTCTCGGACTTGGCTTTTGCGGCGGCGATGAGGGTGGCTGTGCGTCGGTCGCGGGTGTCGTCGGTCAAGGTCGAGTTCTCCGCGGAAAGGTCGGGTCCAGCAGCAGCGGGACCGGCCCGGTGACTGCGGTGGGGCAGCCGTGTCCTTGGATGGCGTGGCCGGGGTCGGTGGGCAGGGTGTCGAGCAGCCGGGTGAGGGCTTGTTGTTCGGCGTGGCGCTGGGCCAGCCAGACGTTGTCGTCGGGCATGGGTCGGCCGTGTCGGTTGGCGAATTCGGTTGTTGTGCGGTCGATCAGGGCGGTGGTGTCGTCGAGTTGCTGTTGCAACACGTCGCGGTGGGTGGCGTCGGTGGCGAAGACCGAGCAGGTCAAGCAGGCGTTTCCCTTGTCGCAGGATTGCAGCGGCGGGAGCATGCACCAGCCGTGGGGCAGGATGCGGTCGGCGCGGTCGAACAGGTGCAGGGCGTCGTGGTCGTCGCGGGAGAAGCGGACCCTGGTGCCGTCGGCCTTGAACTTGGCGATGGCGATGAAGGCTTGTTCGGCGTGTTCTTCGCGTTGGGCGACGTAGTGCATCGACATGCTGGGGGTGGCGTGCCCGGCGTAGCGTTGCAGGACTTTGATCGGTAATCCGAGCTCGGCCAGACGGGTCAGCTTGGTGTGGCGGAAGCGGTGGGTGTGACCGAGCGTGACGGGTCGGCCCTTGCTGTCGCGGATCGCGACGAGGTCGCTGAACTTGTTCAGCAGCCGGGTGTAGCTGCCCGCGGCATAGGGTTTGGTCGCGGTGAGGTTGCTTTTGCGGGCGGTGAACAGGTAAGGCGTGGTGGTGGTCGGGAAGCGGTCGCGGACCCAGCGCCGCTGGTCCTCGATGATCTCGACGACCTCGTCGTCGACGAGGATGGTGTCGGGGGCGATGTCGATCTTGCTCTGTGCGTAGCGGAACCGGGTCAGCGACTTGCCCTCGCTGTTCTCGGTCGACGCGGGAACTGGTGTGAGACAGTCATATTCGCAGAGGCGGACCTCGCTGGCTCGGCGTCCGGTGAGAATCTGCAGGAGGATCATCCGCATCACCTGCGGGTCGCCGAATCCCTCGGCGGTGATGGTGGTGCCGTCGCCCCGGGGGATCGGCATGTGCTGGCCACGAGGAAGCGCAAGCAGCGGCAGTGCCGCAGTGATCTGGGCCAGAGCGTGGTCGTCGACGTAGTGATCGGCGTTGAGCGGCGGCGGGTGCCGGATCGGTGTCACCTGGCGGCGCCAGGCGTCGGCGTGCAGTTCCGTGACCGCCGACCATGGCGACTCCCCGAGCATCGTGCGTGCTTCGCGAGGGTTGGCGGCGACGAACGCGAACAGTTCGGCCACCGCGCGCAGATCGTCGTTGACCTGTCGAGGATGCACCCGATGCGCGCGGTGATGCTGTTCGGAAGGGCGCATGGCTCGGTTGACCGGGTCGGCGGCCCAGCGGCGGAACTCGGCTGCCTGTGCGGGCGCGCCTAGCGGGTCGGACAGGACCTCGCAAGGATCGTCGAACGCGACGGTGATCCATCGGTCGAACCGGGTGAGCTGGCGGGCTTGACCGATGGTCGACCAGCGCAGCGTTCCGGCTTCGAGTTGGGTGCCGAGGTGCCATTTCACTGCCGCGCGAAGCCATGGCTGGGTGATGTGGGCCGGAATGATCCGGCCGCCGTGGGGCTCCCGCGGGCCGATCGGGATGCGGGGGTCGCAGCGGGGATGCCACTCATCGAGCTCCCACCAGCGTCCTTGATGGCAGTGCGCGATCAACGCTAAACGGGGAACCTGGAACACCGCGCGCAGCCGGAAGCGGGTATTGGCGGGTGGGAAGCGCTTCCATCGGGTGGCGTAGTACCAGCTCAGCAGCGATTGCCCGGTCTCCCAGTCGATCTGCTGGATCGAGGTCGCAAGCTCGTAGTCGGCGTCGGAGGCTCGCCGGTATGCGATGGCGAACTGATTGAGCGGTTGCACCGACACCGGGGTGCCGTCGATCATCTGCTGCCAGTGGGCCATCCATGCCAGCTCGGTTGCCAGCGGTTCGGGTAGCCCGGTGAGAATCAGGTCGTGGATATGGCGTCCCGGCGGCTCGGTCCAGCCGGGGATGTCGGGTCCGATGCGTGGGCCGCGCCAGGCCAAGGGCAGCTCGTCGCGGAGACGGGCGAGCAGATCACCCCGGCTGGTGGGGTGGAGTTCGATGACGTTATCGGCCAAGGCGCAGATCCCATCCCGCGGTGAACGCTCGCCAGTCCGCGGCCGCGCGTAAGGCCGCGTCTTCACAGACCCAGCCATAGAGATCGAGAGTGGTTTGCACGTGAGCGTGGCCCAGGCGTCGCGATACCACCCAGTCGGGTGTGCCCGCCAACAGCAGCGCGGTGGCGTGGCTATGCCGGAACCAGTGCGGCGTCCAGCCGGGCGGACCGATCCCCTTGCGGCGCAGGGCCGTTAC
The DNA here is from genome assembly GCF_046764895.1 of Nocardia sp. CWNU-33. Classification (NCBI taxonomy): domain Bacteria; kingdom Bacillati; phylum Actinomycetota; class Actinomycetes; order Mycobacteriales; family Nocardiaceae; genus Nocardia; species Nocardia sp. CWNU-33. Next base: position 9,409 of record NZ_JBKOQN010000054.1, read on the forward strand.
CTTGGTCCGGACGGTGCCCTCGGACAGAGCCGCCAACAGCGGCGCGCGATCGAGGTTGACCAACAGCGCCGACTCCGCGGTCACCATCACCCCCGATTCCGTTGCCCGGCAAACCATATGAGTGATGTACTCGGCGAACAACCGCTCCAGGTCGGCACCGACATAGATCCGCCGCGGCCGCATCATTTTCACCCGCGCGCCGTTGTCGTTGTCCTCACGCGGCACGATCTCGATGTAGGCGGTGCCACCACGGCCCATCACAAAGTCCGCGATCCGTAACCCCAGGACTTCCCCGAGCCGGCAACCAGTTTCAGCGAGCACGGCGAACAGAAACCGGTCGCGCAGATTGCCCACCCACTCGGCGGTATCCGGATCCGGCACCGCGCAGCCGTCGAGGACCGCTTGAATATCGTTCGGCAGCAACAGCGGCGGACGATCCTGTCGAGTCCGACGTACCCGCACCAGCGATGAGGGTTGCGGAGCGACCCGCGCCGACAGGTGCGCCAGCAGTCCTCGCGCGGGCTTGCGCCGTGGTGCACCACGCAGCAGCCGACCGGCCACCGGCACCGCGGTGACGGCTTCCTGCCACCGGTAGAACGAGATCAACGCTGCCAGCCTGGCCTCGAGTGTGTGTGGCGAGGGCTCGGTGTCGGCGGTGACGAGGCTATGTTCGACGGTGCGGCCGTTACGAAGCCACGACACGAATCCGAGCACGGTCGAGACCTCGGCGTCGTCCCATCGGTCGGCCTCACCGCGTAGCTCGAGGAAGCTCCACCAGTGCGCCAGCGCGGTGGCATATCCGCGCACCGTGTTGGGCGACCACACCGTGCGGTGCGCCTCGAGCCAGCCCTCGATCGGCGCGACTGTGCGGTGTGAACAATCGATCACTGTCCATGTGCGCCGCCCGGACGAGGGCCGCACCGCCAGGGCATACGCCATCCAATTCCCGCCTCGAAAAGCCATGGGGTAGAGCCAGGTCGGAGCACACGGTAATCCCTGACCGGCGAGCTTGACGGCGGATTCACCCATCCCGAATGCAGATCCACTGGCGAAGGTGATGTATTCGGGGAGTGCGCTATTCCCCACATAGCCATGCTGATGCGTTCTGGCGTCGACCACCAGCTGGCTTGTACGCCACCAAGCGGATGTTGAGGGGTCGCCCGGCCGGTGAAAGTCGCGTCAGCGGCGGAAGCGTCCGACGAACGCGCGCTAATGCCGAATTCCGAGCTTTCCACGGTGGTGTCGGTCCTGACATTGCGGAAGTCGCATTCGGTGGTGGTAGGGGTTGGCCACAAGTTGGATGGAACACTGGACCAGGCCAGCCGACCGATCGGTGAAGTATGGCAATTAGCCTGTCGGATATGGATTCCCACACAGTGTTGCGCCCGCGGCTTGTGGAGGCCGCGAGTCAGATCCTGGCCTATCTTGCGATGAACGAGGATGGCCTCGCCGATGGCGTGCAAGACGCTGTGCTGGGGTCCGGTACTTCTTGGGAAACTAGGCGGAATTGCTTCAGATGCAACAATCCGTCATGAGCTAGTGCCGCCATATTCGCTGGTCGCAACCGCGGCGAGTGAAGGCTCGTGACGATGTCCGGACTCTCCCAAATGTGCCTCGACACGCGGACATCATTGTTGCGTCAGTTACAACACTCTTGTGACCCTGCAGTCGCCTGGATCTGCGCACCTGGTTCTCGCGGACAACGTTGTCCACTTGGACCCTGCGCCAGCGGTTTTGGAAGCTTTGCTGGAAGGCTGGCGCCGACAGCAATCGGCGCGGTTCCTCAAGAGCGGAACGGTGGCGCGCCGACTACAGCTAATCCGACGCCTTGTTCAGTTCACCGGCTTGTACCCGTGGCAGTGGACGCCGGCCGAGGGCGAAGCGTTCATTGACCACCTCCGTGGCGGGGAGAAGCCCAGGGAGCTGTCCACCGCGCGCGGCTACGAGGTCGCGATCAGCATGTTCGTGGAATTTGTGCTCGACCCGCGCTACGGATGGGCTCAGGTCTGCGCGGAGCGGTTCGGTGAAACGCCGCAACGGATCTTCCACGACGGCAACGCGATCCTGCACAAGGGCGACTACGAGGGAGATCCGCGGCGGCGCCCGTTCACCTACGACGAGATCCAAGCATTCTTCGAGGCCGCCGAAGCACGACCGGGCCGGATCATCGAGCGGGGAGTGAAAGGCGCGCTGGGTGCGGCACGGGATGCGGCGGTGCTGAAATCGGTCTACGCCTACGGTTTGCGTCGCACCGAGACCTCGAAACTGGATCTGGCCGACCTGCGTCGCAACCCGAAGATGCCGCAGTTCGGGCGGATGGGCAGTGTGATGGTGCGCTACGGCAAGTCCTCGAAAGGAGCACCACCGAAACGCCGTTCGGTGTTGCTGGTGCCCGAGATGGACTGGGCCGTCGATGTTTTGGACGAATGGCTCACCGACCTACGACCACGGTTCTCACCGGGCAAGCATCCGGCGCTCTGGGTCACCGAGCGCAGGGGCAGAATTTCACCGCGCTCGATCAACGAGGCCTTCGTCGCCATCCGCCGCGACGCCGACCTCGACGAGAAGCTCGACGTCCATTGCTTGCGCCACAGCGCGGTCACACACTGGACCGAATTCGGTTATCCACCACGGTTTGTCCAGGAACAAGTCGGCCACGCCCACGCCGCAACGACAGCGATCTATACCGGTGTGTCCAACGAGTTCCGCAACCAATTGCTGCTGGCTTCGCTCAAGAGCCGGCTCGGTGACCACTGGGAGCTGACACCGTGATCAAGAAGATGGGCTACCACTGGCGGCTGCGTGATCTGATGGCCGATCAGCAGATGTTCCAAACCTCGAACTTGGTGCCGCTGCTGGCCGAACGCGGCATCACGCTCTCGCGCGAGCAGGTCTATCGGCTGGTCACCCAGCCACCCCAGCGGCTGAGCATGGACGTCTTGGTCGCGCTCTGCGACATCCTCGGCTGCACACCCAACGACCTGATCGAACCCCAGATCGTCAACCACCAGATCGCCAAAACCGCGGGCGAGCACACGACATCGACGCCGATAGCGCCGCGCCGCACCGTCATTCGACGACCCGAGCCACGATGAGCCGCCAAACAGCTCGTCAGCGCCGCGTCGATGAACTCGCCGACATACGGCAACGCCTGATCTGTGCGGTGCAGGAAGTATGCGGAGCCGCGCTGAGCGACGAGCAGGCCAGGGACTTTCTGGCGCAGGCTCACGCCTGGGCACCGCCGAATGCCCGTGAACTCGGCCGCCACCTGGGCGACCATCCGGACGCGTTCACCGCGCCCTCACCGTACTGCCCGCTGTCGTTGGCGCAGCTGCTGAGGCTGCTGGCTTCCAACGGTTTTGGCGACTATGTAGTGCTGCTGGGCTGTGCTCGATGCGGACGCTGCGACAAGTTGCTCAAACGCCGCACTCCGGAGGGACGGTGCTGCGAACGATGCCTCGAACGGATCGAACGACGGCCCTGCGCCTGCTGCGGCGAGACCGCGAGAATCGTCACCCACCGACCTGATGGCCCGATCTGCCGCCGCTGCTATCTCCGCGATCCCGCTCGGCAGACCGCATGCAGCCGCTGCGACGAAAACAGCGCTCCCGTCGGCCGAACAGAGGCTGGCGGTGCACTGTGTAGACGGTGTGCGCCCAAGTCGGAAAAGCCGTGCGTCGAATGCGGCCAGGTCGGGATTGTCTCCGCGAACACGCCCAAAGGTCCAGTCTGTAAACGCTGCTACACCAGCCCGCCGCGCCGTTGCGGGGTCTGCGGACAGCCCCGCCCGATCCAACGCCGCGGCGACGGCAAGGGTGCACCCGATACCTGCTATCGATGCGCGAACATCGGGGACTGTGTCAGCTGCGGTCAACGCCGCCACGGCAGCCATTACCGCGCCGGCCCGTTCTACTGCAACAACTGCGTGCCCAAGGCTGCGCGACTGTGCGCGATCTGCGGTGCGCTCAAACCGATTACTGCCAACTGGCCTTTGGGGCCGGTGTGCGGCAGTTGCTACCGTGCCCGCCGCAACCATCCCCAACCCTGCGCCGAATGCTCACACACACGGATCCTGGCCTGCATCAACGACTCTGGTGAATCCGTGTGCACGACCTGCGCCGGGGCGGACCTGAACTTCGCCTGCCGGACCTGCGGCGAGGAAGGCCCCGGTTTCCGAGATGGCCAATGCTATCGCTGCCTCACCACCGAAAAAGTGACCGAACTCCTGGGTGGCGCGGATGCGTCTGCGTTGGCGCGAGTGCAGCCATTGATCGCAGCGCTTGCCACAGCCCATCCCGACAGCGTCGGCCACTGGGTCGCCGACCGAACCTCGGCCGGCATCCTGGCCGACCTCGCCACCTCCGGAGCCGAGCTCACCCATGAAGAACTCGACAAACTGCCACAGAACGGGCGCACGCACTATTTGCGCGAACTGCTTGTCGCTGTTGGACTCCTGCCGCGGCGCAACGAATCCCTGGCACAGCTGCAGCTGTGGGTCGATCGCACCGTCGCGGCCCTCCCGGCACCACACCAAACCCTGATCCGCGCCTACGCCGAGTGGTACATCGTCCGGCGCGCCCGCCAGCGTGCGGCGCGCGGGCCGTTCCGGCCCACCGCGGACCGATCGAATCGGTCCCGGATCCAGGCCGCGATCAACTTCCTAGCCTGGCTCGACTCGGCCGGCACATCGGCTGCCGAGCTCACCCAGCACCACATCGACACCTACCTCGACACCCGGCCCTCCAACATCGCCGCCCTATTGACCTTCGTGTCCTGGATGCTGGACAGACGTATCATCACCGACATCGAGATCACGCGACCGAAAGATGGTCTGCCGCAACGATTTCAAGACCACGACGAGCACACCGCACAGCTGCGGCGTTGCCTGATCGATGATTCGCTGCCGCTCGAGATCCGGATCATTGGAGCCCTGATCAGGCTCTACGCGATACCGGCGGTTCGCATCGTCGAACTCACCGCCGATCGCTTCTGCCGGGATGAGACCTACGCCTACCTGGTGATTGATCAAAACCCGGTCGTGCTCCCGCCCTCTTTGGCCCAACTCATTGAAGCCCAAATCGACAAGGGCGGGCCCTCCAGCATGCTGCGAAACCAGAACCTCGACGGCCCCCGCTATCTATTCCCAGGCCGCCCGGCCAGCCGTCATCGGAACGTCCACTCCGTGCTCCGGGGCCTCAGTCAGCACGGACTCGCCACACTCACCGCCCGAAACACAGCCATGATCACCAACGTCCTCGAGCTCGACGCCGTCGTGGTCAGCGACCTCTATGGTGTCGCTCCGCAGACGGCCCACAAATGGGCTCAATACGTCCAAGCCAGCTGGGCAGCCTACCTGTCTGCGGGACGGTGATCCACACTGACATTCCCGATCGCACATAGGTCAGAGGGGCGCCGCTTAGTCGGTGCGAGCTCAGCGATGATTCTTCGCCGTGCAGGCCGTTGAGCCACCACGCGCGCTCACAACGCACTGTATTGCCGAAGAGCGGATGGGCCGTGTCCAGCCGCTGATGTCCTCCGTCCGCCTGGTCAGGGCGCAGGCCAGGGGCGTTCGAGCCAGTCGCGGATGAAGGCGACGAACCGGGCGTGGGTGCGCTTGTCCCGCCACTCGGGGTCGATGCCTTCGGCCCGGAGCACGGCGTCGGCGAAGTCCTCGGCGTCCTGCGGCGGGTCATCGAGCAGCCGGGCATAGTCCTCGGACGACAGGCAGTGCCCCATCCCGACGCACAGTTGGTAGAGCAGGGCGTCGATCTTCGAGGCGGGTTTGTACCCCACCCGACTATCTTGCCTTGCGGTGGTCGACAACACACTCACATGCCGCTTCCCGCGCAGGCAGCGTGGCGAGATGTTCTGCGGCGCAGAGCATCCGCAACCCGTGTGTCGCCGAAGCCAACCATACGAAGGTCAAACACAAGGGTAGATGTCGGCGCTAGCTCCTAGAAGTGTGCCGGGGCGGTCGGTGCGGATCGCAGCGCGAGGACTGCGCCGCACCGGTGGCCCTGGCCTGGCAGGGCCAGAAACGAGCAGATCGTCGAATTGAGCTAGGGCTTCTGCCGGCCCCAGGCCAGCGCCCTCCAGAACCGCCAGGCCTCCACTACATCGGCGACAAGCCGACGACACCGCCGGTCCCGTCTACACCGGCCAGCCCACGGGTCACCTCGTATCACCACTGGTAGCCCTCTCGACGTTGACGCTGACGGCCCGGTGTCTGCCACCCTCCCGTCCACCAGTGGACCGCTCGGTATGTATCGCACCGGCCCGCTAGTGTTGATCATGAGCGCGCCGCGAACATGCCGTTCGGGCTGGATGTGAGATTGGAAGTTTGAGATGGGGTTCCTCCGCCGCTTCGGACACAGGCCCACGCCGGTGGTAGTTACCGAATGGGCCGCAGACGATTCGGCGTTGAAGACGGCGCTCGACGAGATCAAGACGACCGGGAGCTGGATGCCCGCGGCGAAGCTGCTCGCGGCGACCGGGCGTGACTGGGATCGGCGTTCCTACCGCGTGGAGGCACTGGCGGAGTCGGCGGCACCGGATATGACGTGGTTGGCCGGATGGTGTGCCGAACGACCGGACGATCCCGATGCGCATGTGCTGCGGGCGAAAGCGGAAGTATTGTGCGCCTGGAACGCTCGGGGGAGCGCCTACGCGAGTCAGACCTCGGACGAGGCAATGGCCAACTTCGCAACGATCTTGCGCCGTGCGCAGCAGTGGTGTGTGCGGGCGATCGAGTTGAACCCGGATGATCCGACTCCATGGGTCGCGAGGCTGTGGTTGGTGATCGGTGGGCAGGAATCCCCGGACTCGTTCCGGTCGTATTGGAAGGAAACCTGCGCACGCGATCCCTACAACAGGGCCGGATATATTGCCGCCCTGCAGTTCTCGTCCGAGAAATGGTACGGCTCGCACGAGCAGATGTACGAGTTCGCTGAGACCGCCGCATCGGAAGCACCGAAGGGTTCTCCGTTGGTGGTCGTGCCGCTCCAAGCACACTGCGAATACATGCTGCGTGAACACGGGGATCATCGGGTGGCCGTCAATCCGCCCCACCCACTCTGGACGACGCCGCGCGCACAAGCGGACATCGACCGGGCGATGGCCGTCCTGATGGGGTCGCAGCCGCCGATGCACGCCCTGATGCTCCACGACATGAGCGTGTTGGGATACGCGCTCGCCCACGCCGGTCGATGGTCGGAGCTCGCCGCGGTCTTCGATCGCACCAGTCACCACATGTTCCAGTACCCCTGGTACTACCAGAACGGGGGCGCGTCCGAGGCCGTCGCCGCTGCGCACCGAAAGGCTATGAATCACCGCGGGTGAACCGTTGCGCCTCGGCGTCGCAAACACCTCCACCAGCCGCTTGGCAACCTCGGTGTTCATGCACCACGGATGCTGATAGCCCGCCAGCCACCGGCTGATTCGCAACCAGAGGCCCATCGAGCCGATCGCACACCGCACACCGCCAACCCACCGCAGCACACGCCCGGCCGGTCGCATCGAACGCAACCTGGTCCTTCTCCCTGATCAACTCCAGCGGACGCGAGTCCAAAACAGCACATCACCGCCAGCCGACTGTAGTTCGGAGGAGAGGGGGGAGGGGCTGACCGCCGATAACGGCTGCTTATCGGTCGAGCCGGTCACGAGATCGTCTGTCGCGCAGGACATCCTGAAATGCCGACGAGCGTGCGGCCGGTGGCCAGCATGCATGCGCTTGGTGTCGGTGCTCGATGTCACCATTCGCATATGTCACTGAGGTTCTTCAATGGTTTGTCCGGGACGTTATCGATCGAGCTGACGGAACCTACCGAGAATGTCGCGGCGAACCTGTCCAGCCAGCGGGCGACAGCGACCGCGGCGATCACTGGGGTTTCGTTTGCGCTGAATGTGTTCGAAGAGGGCAACTTTCGCGATCTGACCGTCGAGGAGTTCGATCTGGTTGTCCTGGAAATGCCGGTGTTCAACCTGCGTGGGTTCGGTGATTCCGTTGAGCACCGAGCGCCAAACGGTCAGTGGTTCACGGTGAGTGACCTTGCCGCCGCCGTCACCGCGACGGAGAGGAGCACTCGCCATCAGTCGGAGTGGTTCGGAGGCGTCGATGTGCACCACATCTTCTTCGAAGGGATCTATGAGGAAGCTGACGCACTTTGGCGGATCTCCTGGGGGTCGTGAACATCCCGAAAGCCGATGTCAGCCCATCCCCATTTGGCTGGCGAGTGGCACACGGTGGAGGGCCCACTCGCACGTTGCCGCATTCATGTGCTGCTCGACGGCTCCGTCGGAACGTTCCGTCGGACGCACTGAAATGCCGCGACCCGTGCGGTCCGAAGCTAGCGAAGGTGTGCGGAAGATCAACGGACAGAGATCATCTCAGCGTGGCGATGCGCCGAAATGCCGCCTCAAACACCCCCGAGACGGCGGCTAGTCGAGCGAGCAACGCAGCCGAGCCACGAGCATATGCTTGCTCGCGTGTCGACCTTTTCCATGCCCGACCTCTTGTCCTACGCCGACGTGGACGCCCGCCTGGGCGGCGTGCTGTCCGCCGAGTTCGAGGGAGCCGCGGACGAGCCCGACGATCCCACCGTGCTGTTCTTCGACGGTGACCTCACCCTCGACGGGGATTTCCTGTCCGCCGTCGCCGAGCTGCGCGGTGTGGACGGCGACGACGATGTCGAGTTGATCGTGGTGACCGGTGACCTGACGGTCAACGGCCCGATCGCGCTCTACGAGGACCAGCCCGGGCTCTACGTCGGCGGCCACACCCGGGCCGAGACGCTGGAAGGCGGCGACGCCGAGATCTTCATCCACGACGGCACTTTCACCCACATGGTGTACGGCTACTACAACCACGGCTCCCTGGCGGCCGGGGTGGTCGACACCCCCTGGGTGATCGACTTCGACCACCACATGGCACTGACGGCCCCCGGCGCGCGCTGGGTGGACAACCTCGGCGTCTGCGACCGGGACGTCGACTTCGTGGCCGGGAACGGCCTCGGCGAGGCGTTCGTGCCCGAGGTCGTCGACAACGAGGGTCGCCTGGACATCGACACGTTCCTGAACCAGCTGCGTGCCGGGCTGCCCGTCCTGCGACCTGGGGCCCGGTCGGCGCGCGAGTCGGCGGCCGCGACGCTGGACGACCAACTGTCCCGGGCCCTGGCCGACCGGGCCGACCATCTCGACCTGACCGGGCGCAAGCTGAAGGCGTTCCCCACCGAGGTGCTCCGCATGCCCTGGCTGCGCACCCTGATCCTGGACCGCAATCCGATCCGCGAGCTGCCCGAGGAGATCGGGACGCTCACCGGACTGGAGCTCCTGTCGGTGCGCGACTGCAAGTTGACCGCCCTGCCCGGATCGATCGGCGACCTGACCGGGCTGCGGGTGCTACGGGTCGCCGGCAACTCGTCCCTGGACGAGAACGAGGTCGAGTTCACCCTGCCCGCCGCCGTCGGCCGACTGTCCGCGCTGGAAGAACTCGACATCTCCTCGCTGTCGGTCCGCACCGGCGCGGAGTACGAGCCAGGAGGGATACCGCCCGAGTCGACGCGGTTCGTCCTGCCGGACACCTTCGGCGGCCTGGTCGGGATGCGGAAGCTGATCGCTGACGGCACCAACGTCGTGTTCCCCGACTCCGCGCGCGGCCTGACCGGCGTCGAGGAGGTGTCGATGTCCGGCACCCCCGCCCGGTACCTGGTGACCTTCCCCGAGGTGGTCACCACCTTCCCGAACCTGCGCCGGCTCGACCTGAGCGGCAACAACTTCGACACCGTCCCCGACAGCCTGCTCCAACTGACCCGGCTGGTGGACCTCGACCTCGGCGGCAGCCTCGGCCTGCTGCGCGCCCCGCTGCCGGACCTCGGCCGCCTCCCCGCGCTGCAGGTCCTCGGCTTCAGCGGGCAGGCCAGTCGCGGCCCGGAACCCGGGCATGTCTTCCTCCGAGAGTTGTTCGCGATGGAGCTGACCGGTCTGGAGGAACTCCGGATCGACAGGTGGCGCCGCGAGGGCAAGCGCCGGCGGCTCAAGCCCGAGCACTTCGCCGGGATCGGGACGTTCCGCCGGCTACGGAGCGTCCGCCTGGCCTTCAACGGCCTCGAAGACTTGCCGCCTGACTTCGACACGCTCCCTGACCTCGAGACCGTCGACCTCGACGGCAACCGGATCCCCCGAGAGGTCCGCGACCGGATCACCGCCGCCCACCCGAGCGCCCGGATCGACTTCGGGTCGTAGGGGGTCCACCCAGCAGGGGCTCAATGAGTCTGTCTGCGTGGCGGGTAGACCGCGCGGCCGGTACCTCCGCAGACTTCGGCGCCTGGCCAGCCGTGATCGCTTCGCCGCGTCGCGGGCGTCTCAGACCGAGTCCCTATGAGCGATGTGTCATGGCGTTGTGCGTCGAGGGGCTCGGGCCGAACGCACGCTCATGCCGCTGAGCGCTCGGCCGCCAGCTCAGCTGTGCACGCGCCACCCGCGCCATCCGCCCGGGGGAATAGTGCACCTTCCGAATACATGCACTCCACCAGTTAGAACTCGCTCAAGCCAAGATGGTGGTCGGTCGGTGGTCCGACGAGGACAGCCGTTTGGCCTCGCTGCCTGAGCGCGTGCGGGAGTACTACATCCACGACGCCACGCTCAGGGGGTACCTGCCGCCCGGGACGGAATGGAGCATGGAGGAACTGCGGCAGGCCGAAGCGAAGTACTACGATGAGCATCAGTAAAACCAAATCAATCCTCGCGCCCTTCTGCCGCGTAGCGCGCGTTTTGGTGGTCGCTGGGGAGACGTCAATGAAGCTCAGAGGTTCCTAATTCGGCGCGGAAACTGCTTGCCGTAGGCGATGCCGTCGTCGATCGTGCGCCGCACCTCCTGCTCGGTGTAGTCGGCGACGCCGAGATGTTCAGCGGAAGCATGTTCCAGAACTGAATGGGCCGTTGATTCGGCCAGTTCACCGGCAGCGACGAGCCGCCCCAACGTCACCGCGGCCCTGAGCAGGGCATCGTGGCGGGAACCGACCTGTGCCCGTGCAACTTTGCGCGATTCGCCGTCGAGAATCGCTCGCAGGTAGGCGTCCGCGCGCGGGGACGGTAACTGCATCGGTGGTGTTGCTGTCGGCGGCGGTGCGGGCATCAGCCGATGCGCGAGCCAGTGTGGCAGCTCCATGACCTGCGTGTCACGAAGGATGCGGTAACGGCGACCGCCCACGATTGATCCCGGGGCCACGACATACCCGCCGTGCGCCCGTGTGTCGATCAGGCGGCCGAGCCTACCTGCGGTGTTGCGTAACTCAAACCGGGCAGGAGCGCGAAAATACAAATGTAACCCACCTGGGGTGACCACAGTGAAAGTGTCGTTAGGAAACACTGCGCCGACACCAGATGCCAAGGCCGCCAACGTATCAAGGCCGTGACGTTTCCCCGAAGACTCTTGTGGTGAATCACGGGCGAGGTCGTCGTCCAAGTCGACTACGACCAGTCCCGACCTACCAGTGGCCACACCGACGTTGTAGCGCGCTGCGGGTGCCCAAAACCGGTGGACCGCCATGGGATCAGAGGTCGCGCGATCCTCCCAGGACCGTATCGCCGGCGTCTTCCTGCCCGGAACCAAAGGAAACACACACCACCCACGGGCCGCCGCGGCCAACGCCGCATCGAGAAGATCACGACTGGACACGCACAACCACCCCTTCCAGCCGCCGCACGAAACCGGTGACATGATCGTCATTGCCGCCCTGCTGATAACACTGCAACAACGAAATCGAGTCCAGGACAAGCACTTCGTCGATGAAGTTGTTGCAGTGACCGAACCACCTGTTGATAACGGATGGCGTCGTGACGGCGTAGGTGGGGACCGGGATCGGCTGATCGACCTCGGTGGCGAGCTGGGCCAGTACGTCGCGGCCATCGCGGGCGTGGTCCCATGGCGGCGGGGGTGGTTGGTCGTGGCTGGTGTCGAGGTCGAGTACATGCAGGCCTGACGGCCCGCAGGCCACAGCGATGTTGTCGGCGGGCCACCGACGCCACCAGCGGCGGATCCGCGTCGTCTTCCCAGTGTTTGATCGCGGGCACTTTGCTGCGCGGCTGCAGAGGGAAGATGTGGAACCCGTGGCGTGCGTGGTCGAGGGCGGTGCTGAGCAAATCGGGAGCTGGTGGTGGCAGTGCGGTGGTCAATTCTGGTCCTGGGCGGTGCGGCGGTGGGCGGCGATGACGCGCGCGAGTTGAAGGGTGTGCGCGGCGGTGACGTCGAGTTCGAATTCGGTTGCGCCGCTGTGGAGGACGCGGATCTGGCCGCGGATATGGTCGCCTGATTGGCCGAAGCTGACGTGGTCGCCGCGCACGATTTCGGCGGGGGCCAGTATTTGGCAGAGGGTGTCAATGGTTTCGCGGCGTTCGGCCAGGCGCAGGGCGTCTTCGTGTGCGCGGGTGCGGCAGCGCTCGAGGGTGGTTTCGTAGTCGGGCAGTAGTCGTCGGGTGATGTCGGTGGCGATGGCTGGTGCGGGCCGCTCGGCGGCGGCGGTGATGACGTCGCCTCCTTTGCCGGAGTCGAGGTGGCGTGAGAATTCGCCGTAGGAGGCGCTGATCTGTAGATGGCCGTGATCGCTGTGCCGGTGGGAGTCCTCATCGTGGGTGATGGTGAGGATCTGCTGGTCGGGTCCGTACAACACCACGTGCGCGCGGATCATGTAGCCGCGTTCGGCGATCCACCCGGGCCCGAGCGCGGCGACGATCTGGCGCGCGAGGTCGAGGAGGTCCATGATCACGGTCCTTCCTGGGTTAGCAGAGATCGGAGTTACCTACAGCGAGCTCCGGTGTCGGCGAGGGTGGCCCGCGTCAACCACCCGGTTTCGGGACCGATGACACCGTCGAGTAACTCGCAGAAGACATCGCAGAACTGCGGGCCGTGTGCCGCGCTATCAGGTGGCTGGACATGTCCTGCGACATCACTGCGACCCACCTCCGCCACCGAACAACCTGCGACCGGCGATGAGCGCGGCGAGCAGATCGATGGGCTGGTCGGTGCTGGGGGCGGCGTCGCGGACCTTGCGGACCTTCAACAACCGGGCATTGTGCAGGTCGACCCCGATCACGGGCGGGGTGGTGTCGTCACCAGGGTCGGAGACGATGGTGTAGTCCGACAACGGTATCCACGCCTCGTACCAGGCTTCGGCGGGTTGGCCTTTGCGTGCGGGTTCGCGGGGATCGCGGTCGGGCACTGCCCAGACCGCGCATCGACAGGCCGGGTCGTCGCAGCGGGAGAAACGCTCGGCCGGGTTGGGGTTGTAGCGGTGGCTGCGTCCGGCCAGCATCGGACACGCGCGACGGGAGTAGTAGCCGCACTGGGGGTTTATCTCGATACCTGGAACCAGGTGATGATGCGGATCTGCTCGGGTCAGATTGGCGTGCTGGTCTGGGGAGGCAGGTTAGCGCATCGAATCACCTTCGTGCGCAACTGCCGACCCTCTCAGGCCTGTTGGCCTTCGTCACTTCAGGCTAGCGGTTTCGTCACCGGCTAGTGCAGTTCTCCGATGGGGTGGTCGGGCACTGTAACCCCCGCGCTGTTGAAACAGAACCAATACCAGTCGCCGCTGAGGTGATGGGATGCGCCTGTCGCGGGCCGGTGGCCAGAAAGATTGGCAAAACCACTTCCCATCGAGCAATAGGACTCCATAGGGCCAGTCCTGAAGTAGATGCCGTCGGAGAGGCGTTCCACACCGCGAATGCGATAAAGGCCGAGGCGGTCACCTTCGAACGTCCGTGGATCGACACCGGCACTCACCTGCTGTGCCGCATCGTCGAAGGCGTGCGCTGAGAGGTGCCAACGCAGAGCCATTGGCAGGTCTGCGCTCCATAAAATGGGCGTGAGCGCGATTATCAGTGCGGGAGCAGCCAGGGGTCCGAGCTCAGGTACCCGAAGCCGCCGGGATCGGACTGCCAGGATCGGGTAGACGATGACCATGCACCACACCACAACCACCACGAATGTCCCCCCGAGGATCAACAACGGCGACAACGACATCAGCTCGGTGCTGGCCGGCTCGCTCGCCGAGACGAGTATCCCAAGGCAGGCCACGACGGTGCAGACGAGCAGAAGATGTCTGCTAAGCAGTGACCGGTATCGTCGGTTCCCCGGTCGGCTTTTCTCGGTTTGGGCCGTGCTCATGCCAGGAGCCTAGACTCCAGCCTGGGATCGTGGGTGTCGGCGTGTCGCCGCTGGTGAAAGGCTGGCACCGCGCCGTCAATGCCGAGCGAACCTTCCCTCGGCATTGACACACACACCTGTCGAATTTGTCTGTAATACAACCAAATTCGCCGTGGCCGTCGCGCACAGCCTCGCGGATGATCGGTGGCAGGCCGGTTTGGAGGACCCTGACGGGTTCTGGGCTTGGAGTTGCCGGACAAGAACTGCCCCGCTATTCATCGCAGTCGTTGTCGCGCGCGGGGAGATGCTCCAACTGGCTGCTGTCAGCTCCGGATTCGAGTTCGGTCAGAAGCGTTTCGAGGCGGGTGGCAATTGCGTTGTGCCGCTCAGCTTCTCGGGGCCATCCGCGGCTGGTGGCGTCCTCGGCGAGGGTGTGTTCCAGACAGAGTCGATCTTTCAGGCGGGGGGCGTATTCGGTGGTGGTGAGGAATTTGGAGCAGGTGAGGTATAGGGCGCATTCGCAGGGGCCTCCTTCGGGCAGCCGCAGGCAGTGGCAGAGTTCGAGTGCGGTCTTGCAGTAGTTGCTGTGCAGCCAGTCGATTGTGGTCTGGGGAAGTTTGTTGTTGCGGAGGGCCGCTGCGGCGGGGCCGGCGATTTGGGCGCCTGGTTGGAGTGCGTCTTTGTAGTCCTGGAGCACGGTGGTGTCGGCGATGCGGGCGTAGATCAGGCTCATGGTGCTGCTGGAGTGCCCGAGGATCGACATGATGGTTTGCAAGCGGGCTCCTTGTTCGGCGAGTTGGGTGCCGACGGTGTGTCGGAATCGGTGGGAGGTAACGAGTTTGGCTCCGGTGTGGTCGACGAGGCCGGTGTTGTCGCAGGCGGTGCGGAGGGCGGAGTCGAACAGCCGGTGGTCGGTCATGAGACGTCCGCGGATTTGGAAGACGTACTGGGTTGGTTTGCCGGTGACTTCGTCGATGAGCGGTCGTTGTTTGCGGCTGCGGGTCGCGTTGATGCATTCGCGCAGTGCGTCGGCGGCTTCGGGGTGTAGGGGGACGATGCGTTCGGTGTAGGTCTTTCCGGCCGGGATTCGCAGGCGTGGATGCCCGTCGGGGTAGGTGTCGAGGCAGTCGAGTTCCAGGCGTTGGATTTCGCTGCGGCGGGGGCCGACCCAGCGGGCGATCAGGTTGGCGGCGCGCTGGTAGGGATCGTTGAGCGCGTGGATTTGTTCCTCGATTGCCGTGAGTTGGTCGGCGGGTAAGTAGCGCGGGATCCGTTCGACGTTCTTGGGTAGGTCGAGGTGGCTGAGTAGGGGCCGGTTGGGAATTCCGTCCCATTCCCAGGCCAGGGTTTTGCGGAGGAAGACGTTGAGCACGGAGATCGTCGCCCGGCGGGTCTCGATAGTGACCGGCGCGCCGGTGCGGTAGTGGTGGTAGTCGGTGTTTACCCGGGTGATGAACTGTTCGAGGTGCTCGCGGGACAGGTGGGAGAAGCTGGTGACCTCGGGGTGGTGCCGGGCCAGCCACGCGGTGAAGGTGTGCAGACGTCCGTGGACGTTGCGGCGTACCATCCCCGCGTGCGCGGAGAGCATGGCTGCGGTCAGCGACTATGTCATGCACGAACGCCCCCAGCACACCGGCTCCCCATACTCGTTCCTGTTGGGCGGCAACGGATCACGACGCGGTGAACCGCTCAGTTACCAGGCGTTGTGGCGCGTGTTCAGCCGATGCTGCGATGAGTGGCCGAGGCGATAGCTGCGCCGAGCGACGCCGAGTCTCGAATATCGGGAAACCGGTTTCAAGATCGGAATGTTTGCCAATGGATAGCTGTGCATGCTGGAGGGCGGTCACGTCTTGTCGAGTTGCTCTTGCTCCCAGACGAGGAGATCGCTCAGTCGGTAGCGTCGATACCGCCCCATCCGCGCGAACCGAGGGCCACGCCCTGTCGACGCCCAAGCGGTCAACGTCTTCTTCGGAATCTTCAGCCGCTCGGCGACGTCGTCGGTGCTGAGCCAGATCTCATCACCGCTCACAGGAGGATCCGAGAGCGGGCGGATCGCGATCCCAACAGGGGTGCACCTCGGGCTGGGCTGGTTTCCGGGCGGTGTGCGGCAGTCGGGGCAGTTCGGTGCGAGCTGGTGCGCCGTTGTTTGGGCAACGAAAAGACGGACTGGAGGTGTGTCGGACGTACGTTTGGGGGCGTCATCCGATAAAGGGAACGGTGAAATGCGGTAAGTCGCTGATTGGATCCCTTGCCCCAGAATGGGATCGGTCCGCTGCGAGTGATTGAGTGCTTGCGAACTCCGTGTTCGTTGCGACTGCCGCTTCGAACAGGCCGTCGAAACACCATGTGGATCACCTCGATCGAGGCCAATCCGCCGAACCATACAACCTGATTCGTGCCGAGTTCGCCAGTGAGTTGGGATTTGCCTGGCATCGATGTCGCGATGTTGATCCACAGTTACCTTGAACGACAGGATAATTGCTCCCGAGCGCCGCGATGTCGAGAGGTTCGTCGAGGTGCAAGTTGGGCCGTCGGCGGCGACAGTTCTCGCCTCGGCGGGAGGCGGTCCTTTCCTGCGCGAGTTGCTCGATGATCGAACTGGCACCGTGACCTCGGTTGAGTTCGATGAACTGCGTGCACCGATCGGCAACCACGTCCCAGACCTGGATGGAAACGTTACGGAGCCGGTGCGCGGAGTGCCGCCTGTGTTGAAAGCAAATACGAACCCCACGCGAGCTTGCCTACCCCCGCCTCGGCGATACAGCTGCCCGGTGCCCGGGTGCTCTCCGAGGTCGGCGACGACCCCACCGCTTCGCCGACGCACGCGGCCTCAAAGCCTACGTGGGATCGGCGCCCATCGCCCGCGCCAGCGGGCTCAGCGGCGTATCGACCCGAGGCCGCCCCAATCGAGCAGCTCACCGGCGGGTGAACGGCGTCGCGTGCAAGAATCCGGCACAACTGTGCAAAGATCCGTCGATCCCACCCTCCGCTCCGTTGTCGACAGCGCAGGTCTGAGCTGCCCTCCCCATGCAAATATTCGGGCACAAGTGTGCAAGAATCCGGTCGATTCGACCACTCTTCGCTGAATAGCCTTGTGCAGCAGACCGATGCCGACAGGGTGCGGTTCAGAGGAAGGGAGAGGTCAGATGGACCGTTGTCATCGCCGCAGCGGGATATTCGCCCGCGCTCGAACAACCAAAAGACGTATTCAATGCGTTGACAGAGCATTTCGCTCGTGCACCGCGCCAATAAGCGGAATCGAGACACACCTCGACCCGGCCGTTATGACCAACGTGCGTCGAGCGGGTGACCTCCGAGGTCACCCGCTCGCGCTCGACGCCGGCGGGCGTCGAGTCAGTCGCGGAAGGCGTCCTTGACCTTCTCGCCCGCATCCTTCAGGTCGGACTTGGCCTGATCGGCCTTGCCCTCGTGCTGCTTGCCCTTGTCGTCGGTGGCCTCGCCGAACTTTTCCTTGGCCTTACCGGCGAGGTTCTCGGCCTTGTTCTTTGCCTTGTCTACAGCGCTCATGGTGCGAGCCCCTTTCTTCGAAGGTGCCCGGCCCGTGTTTTCCAGCCGGTCCTCTTGCGGATAGCCCGCATTTGCGCCACCAAACAACGGTGGAAGGCAACGACCAGGTGATGGTGGGCACCTTTGCGCTCGGGAAAGCGGGTCTCACCTGCAGCAGAGGGGAAGTGATCACCGACGACCGAGGCGCTCAGAACGTCGGCGTCCGCCGAGACGCCCGGTGGTATCGCGCTGCCACTGCCGGAGCCCCGTCGCGCGTTCTCGCCGCGGTTGCGGGCGCTGGCCGACCTCGCGGATGCTGATCTGTCCGGTGAGGGTCTACGGCTGGCAATGCACCTGTCCTATGAGCTGCATCGAGTGGCCTTGCCGCTCTGTCGGCCAGCCCCGCCTTTCCCTGCCGGTGGTAGATAAGGGGCCGGATCCGCCTGGGCGTTTGATCGCTCGTTTTCCCAGTTCGGGGGTGGTGGAGTGGCGTTAGGGTAGAGGGGGGAGGGTGCGAGGAGTCGAAAGATGAGCACCACCATTGTGATCGTGATCGTGATCGTCGCGGTTGTGGTCGTTTTGCTTGTGGCCTGGTTGTTGATGCGCCAACGGCGCGAACATCAGCGGGTCGAAGCCGAGGGCATCCGTAGCCGCGCGGCGGAACAGGAATTCGAGGTCGGTCAGCGGGAGGCGCGGGCGAATGAGGTCGCTGCCCGCAGCCGCGCGGCGAAGGCGGAAGGTGAGGCCAAGGCGGCGCAGGCCGAGCAGCTTGCCCAGCAGGCGCAGCTGCATCGCAGCGACGCGGCGGATTCGCGAACCGAGTTGGACAAGGAGTGGGAGCGCGCGGATAAGGTCGATCCGGACTCGAAGTCGGGTGAGGCGCAGCAAGGGGCTGATCCTGAACGGCCGCTGCGCAGCCCCTGACATTGATCCTGAGGTTTCTTGGGCTGTCCGGGGCTCGCGGAACATGAGCGCAGATGGGTCGCGACCACTATGTTGCGTCAACGGTAGGGTCGGCGTCTGAAGGCGTGTCGGATTGCACGACCCCGTCAGGGCTGGATGGCGGCCTTGTACGCCGATGGCGTGGCAGGGTCATGCAATCGGGGCGTGGATGCCCTACTCCTGGTCGTTCAAACCGATGAGGAGTTGAGCAATCTGGTGCTCGCCGTCGTCGAACCGCGGTGTCACTGCGGCCGGGATTCGCGGGGCTGGTCCTCGGCTCTGCATACGCCGCTGTGATGGCCACCTTCGACACCCTCGTCGGTGGCTTCGGTTTCCGGGGCCTGCGATGCGGGTTGCTCGTCGGCTGGGGAGGTGGTGGCGCCCCCGGGAGTGTCTTCGGGGGCAGGTGCTTTGAACTTCGAGTCGGGCACCGGGTGTACAGCGCCTGCGGTGTTGGCGCCGGTCCCTTCACCCGCACTGGTGCTCGTGATTCTTCCTTCGGCGCTTGCGTACCGGCGTAATGCCTGGGATGAGGCCTACACGCTGCTTGGTCGTGCATCTGGGTCCGCAGCGCTCGGGGCGGCCGATAATACTTCGTTCGTCGCGGCGCGGCTCGTGTCCGGAAACCGGCCGAGGGATCCAACGTTCCTCGATACCCGACCGCCGTGCGGGAGCATGGTCCGCCGTGGTTTCGGCGGTGGGTGATCAGTATCGGGTGTCGGCGGAAGCGCAGTGGGAGCTACTGGAGCTGCTGTTACCGAAATCGGAAGGGCGCGTGGGCCGTAACTGCGTCAGCAACCGGCGCGCCTGGGCACTTGAGGAGGTCCCCTTGGGCCTGCCAGGGCGCTGGTTAGTATCGCCGTACCCGGCGACAAGGTCGGTCAACCGCGCCAGTGACTCCTCGTTGCGTGGTTTCAACACGGCGACCTGCACGGCGCCAGGAATTCTGCACCATCAACGGCCACGCCCCGACACTGTGGTGGATGCTGGCACCTACCCGTGGCCAGCCCACATCTCCGTCCCGCAGATGCGTCGACCCGACCAGCCAGTGTCCGTACGACCAACCATCCGCGAATACGGCGAACTCCTTCTCCACCGCCTTGGCGTCTGGCCCTGACCTCGATCATGACCGGACCATTCGACGTCGAAGTGGGCACACGACGAAAGTGCACTCTGCGCGTAGTGGTAGCCCAATCGCACGGGTGTCACAAGCTCCCGACGTGCTCCGAGCCGCCGGGCCTAGATCTTGTCGTCGCCTGTGTTGGCAGGCGGATTGCCGGTTGACCTCGTCGTATCGGGTCCTTTGCTCGAGAATTTGCGGTAGAGCAACACCGCGGCGACGAGGGCCGCAAACGCCACGATCGCGAGTATTTCCATGTTCGAGGTCCTACCCTGTTTTCCGCGATCTATCCGCTATCCGGTGGATTTTCGCGTCGGCGATGCGCCGGGATCCGCAATGTCCCGTACTTACTGCGCGATCCATCAACGGAGCCGCTGCCGCGGTGATCGCCGAAGCAGGTCATGATCTCCGTCAGCAGTCAGCGAGCAACATCACGGGGTCCCCACGACGTCCGCGTTTGCCGAATGTTTCCCCGATATAATCAGCGGGCAGCGATGGCGTTGAAAAGAGATCCGATGGAACAACGTACGGTCGGAGTCGAGGAGGAGTTCCTCCTTGTCGACTTCGACGGTGTGCTTGTTGCTGGCGCGGATTCCATGCTCGGCTGGCTGCAAGAGAACCTCGAGCCAGGTCAGTCGGCAAGATTCAAGCCTGAGCTTCAACGCGTTCAAATCGAGTCGGTCAGTCAGGTGTATACCGACATGGACATGCTCCGGACCGACTTGAGTGGGGCCCGGGAACGACTGGCACATGCGGGGCATGATGCGAAACTGTTTGTGCTCCCGTTCGGCACCGCGCCCGTCTGTGGCGGTCATAGCTGTGATGCCGCAGAAGACAGCCGATACGCGCGCATCCACAATCGCTATCGCGAAATGACTCGCGCCTACACAGCGTGTGGAACGCATGTGCATGTCGGCATCGATGGGATGGAGCTGGCCGTCGCGGTGGTGAACCACTTGCGTCCCTGGCTGCCGACCTTGATTGCGGTAGGGGCCAACTCGCCGTTCCACGACAGTCGTGACTCGGGCTACAGTTCGTGGCGCATCGCCGAGCAGGCTCGATTTCCTGGTGCGGGATTTCCGCCGTTCATGCACTCGGCAGACGAGTACGAGGCTCGCGTGGCGACGTTGGTGGATTGCGGAGTTCTTCTCGATGAGCGGATGTCCTTCTGGCTTGCCCGACCTTCGGCTGTGTATCCCACTGTCGAGGTTCGTGCCTCCGATGTTGCTTTGACGGTCGATGATGCTGTTCTGCAGGCAGTGCTCACCCGAGCATTGGTGCAAACTGCTGTGCGCAAGTTGGAGGAAGGAGTCGAGGGACCGCGGATCGATGAGCAGGTGGCTGCGGCGGCAGTATGGACAGCAGCCCGCCATGGCCTCAGTGGTCCCGCGGTTGACCCGATTGGTGAGATTCAGGTTCCCGCAGTGCAAATGCTGGACAACCTGATCGTGTGGATCGTCGACGAGCTCGAAGAGGCGGGTGACATTGCTGTGATGAAGCGCTTGCTCGCTGTGATGGCACAGCACGGAACGGGTGCGGTGCGACAGCGAGTCGCGGCGAGGACCGACATCAGCGACCTCGTCGGATCGTTCAGATTGACCACCGATGACGCCTCCATTGCCGCGCAAGATGGCCGCTACCAACGGCTCGCCTACCAGCACCAGGAAAATATGCGCATCGAGAAGTGATATTCGCGAGTGCGCGAAAGCGGGGGAGACCTCTCACTGAGGTCGAGAGTTTTTACCAGCTTGCCGACGCCAAAGAACTTTTCGATCCGGACGTCAGCCGCCGGTCGATGGCATAGCTGATCGGTCTGCTTCGAGTGGGTGCGCGCAATGGCTTATGTGGCCGCGGCCCGACACCGACCTGGATTCCGTTGTCGAGGTCGGTGTTCGGTTCGGTATGTCGGTCGGACGCTGTAGTGGGCGGGTATGACCTCTTAGCCTTCGAGGGGTGCCACTGGTCGCAGTATTCTTTGCGGCGGTCAGTGGGCCCAGGTGAATGTGAATCGGTTGTTGTCGGAGTGCTGGTAGGTGAGCCCGTCGGGTAGTTGGCTCTTGTCCTGATCGATGTCGACCGCGCCGCTGTCGTGGTTGTAGGTGAAATACGCGGAGCCGACGGCGATGTCCTGTGGTGGGGACAGGCGCCGGACGATTAGGTGGGTGACCTCGGTGTCCTGGGTGTCGACCACCTTGCACGGCTCCCCAGAGTTCAGCACTTGCTGGTTGTCGCCGACCTTGAACGACACGGCGTAGGTGTCTGGCGAGTCGGTGGACGCGAGCAGCGACGCGCAGATCTGGCGGGGCTTCATCGGCCCGCAATCGCCGCCGCGCTCGAGCACCAGCACCATACTGCTGCCACTGCCGGCGGCTACGGCCGTGGCCTTCTTACCTTCGGCGGCCTCGAGGATGCCCGACACTTGCCCGCCACTGTCGTATCCGACGGCCAGCAGGGTGCCGTCCTCGGTCACTGCCAAACTGTGGGCAGTACCGGCGGCTACGGCCGTGATCTTCTTGCCATCGGCGGCCTCGAGGATGCCCGACACCTGCCCGCTACTGTCATTTCCGGCGGCTAGCAGTGTGCCGTCTTCGGTCACCGCCAAACTGTGGGAACCACCACCGGATACCGCCGTGATCTTCTTGCCTGCGGCAGCGTTCACGATCCCCGTCACCTGTCGGCTACCGTCAAGTCCTGCGGCTAAAAGTGTGCCGTCCTCGGTCACCGCCAAACTGTGGTACTGGCCTAGGGCAACCGCCGTGATCTTCTGGCCTTCGGCGGCCTTCACGAGCCCTGACAGCAACCGCCAATTGTCGTCTCCACCAACAAGCAGTGTGCCGTCGTCGGTCACCGCCAAACTGTTGCCAAGGCCTGCGGCGACGGATGTGATCTTTTTGCCTGCGGCGGCTTCGAGGATCTTCGATACCTGCTGTTTATCGTCCTTTCCGGCGCCCAGCAGTGTGCCGTCGTCGGTCACCGCCAAACTGTAGTAGTCACCCACGGCTACCGCGGTGATCTTTTTGCCCTCGGCGGCCCTCACGATCCCCGACACCTGCTGCTGGGCATCAAATCCGGCGCCCAGCAGGGTACCGTCCTCGGTCACCACCAAACTGTGGAAGCTGGAGGCGATCAGCGTGACCTTCTTTCCCCTGGTGGCGTCCACGATCTGCGACGCCGCGCTGCCCGCAGCGATGACAGTGCTGGGGGGCGCGCTACCAAGGCGGGAGTGATTTCGTAGTTGCATCGAACTCAGCACCTTTCACAGAAGAGAGCCGCGACAACCAGGCCGCAGCAGTGGGGTTGAGCCCGAAATCGTCGGCTCGGTCCAAAACGCGAGGTGACTCCCGGTTCCGAAACGGGAGTTTGCGCGGTGCGCCATCAGTACCGGTACACCGGTGTGCCGGCGAGGCGCGTGTAGCCGTGATGAAACGCTGGGTAATCCGCCAGGTCAACAGATATTCTGCGTTCCTCTCCCCATGACGTATTGAACGAAAGGTGTATTCGACCTACATCGGTGCCGGTACACGCTTCGCTGTCGTGGCGGTGCACGCGGTCGGGGTTGGATCGGGAGCAGGACATGTCGTGATTGCCCGTCGGTGATCATCGTTGTTCCTCCAGCGCGATCGGTCGAACCGAACGAACGGCGGGCAGCGATCTCCCATAGCGGGACCACACGAAGGCAACGGTCGCCTCACAACTCGGCGACCGGCCGGAGCAACATTCCGGTTACTGATCATGCTAGCACCCAAGACCTCACCATGAGATTGAAAGTGCCGATCCCCCAAACCTATTCACCGAGGCACACACATCAGGACGTGATGTGCGCCGACCGCACCTAGCCGAGCGTCCAACTACAGCATTCCCGTAGCGTCAATAACGCGGCATGATTGACCGCTGCTGGAATCATCGAGATCCGAGCCTGACCGCCCGGTCACGCGAAGTCTCGAGCATCCCTGCGGCCGAGGATGATCGTTCCGGGAATCCCTACGGCGTCGAGAATCGATAATCGACACCGGCAGAGTGGTAGGGCACATCCTTTCCGGAGAGCTGCGATTCCTCGTGCCGGAATCATGCGGCCGCAAGCGATCAGTAGCTGGCGCTCGATGGGCGATGCCCGGGGATGACAGATACGACCTGTCGTTGCACACATGCACCGTGGCTATTCCCACAGGTGATGTCAGTGGCCAGGCGTACCGTCACAGCTATCAGGCAGCAGCCATGTCTGTCATCGACACAAGGGGTCGCCTTGGCACACGAACAGTTCGAGGGCACCGACACGCCAAGCAGCGATGCGGCGCTCACCGACACGGAACGAATCAAGCGTCTCGAGGCGGAAGTGCGCCGTCTGTCCCGTGTCCTCGCGGATCTTTCTCCGCTTTCGCAGAAGGTCGCAACGATGGAGCGGAAGTGGGCGGCGAAGGAGAGTAGCGATCGGAGTATCGGCGCGCGGTACGGCCGCCGCTGAATACGCGCTCTGACCGTCGGTAACGTTCACATCCCAGGTCGTTACGGGCGGTCAGCGAGATTGGTTTGCACGGTTTCGGCGTGCGCGCTGACGGCACGCAGCTCCGCGGTAGTGCCGGGGCGGCCGGTCGAGGGTTGGGTGACGACCGTCGCGCACGAGGTCTCGGCGCACCGATTTTCGTGACATCCGGGGGTGCTGGATGGTTCGTTGTCACGAAACTCCGACGCTTCGGTTATCGAGAGTTGTCGGCGCAGCGGGCGGTTGGACCACAGCACTTCGGTGCGTTCATGGCTGCCGTTTCCTTGGGTGGTGAAGGCGGTGCGTTCGTGGCGGTACCAGTCCGGGTACAGCTGTCGGTCGCAGAGCTCGCAGGCGTACCCCGGGTGTGAGCAGTTGAGATACAGGAAC
>NZ_JBKOQN010000055.1:0-33951 GCF_046764895.1 Nocardia sp. CWNU-33
AGCCAGTTCCGCGCGTGGAGACGGTCGCGGATTGGGTGGCTGCGGCACCGGCCGAATTGAAAGCTTCGATCCTGGTGTTCTGCGATCGCCAGCAAGAGCTGATGCTGTGGCGTGAACTGGATCTCGGCTCGATCAAAGACGGCTTCCCAACGGTCCTGGATGTCGAGTACGCCGCATACGGGCTGGATGTAGACGTGCAGATGCGCGGCGGACACAAACTAAGCGACTGGACAGATCAGAACACCCTCGACGCCTTCGCCCAATACATCGGCGTCCCCGAAGTCACCGCGCTGTCATCGTTTCCCGGATTCATCCGCATTCAGGTCAGGGTGCACGACACCCTGGGCGCCCCGGTCCCGCTACCGGTGGAAGTCCCTGATCACGTGGACTTGGAAGCGGTTGTCGCAGGGGTTTTCGAGGACGGCCAGAACTGGACTGTTCCGATTCAGGGCCGTCACATCCTGGTCGGCGGCGGTATGGGCTCGGGTAAGTCGAGTGTGTTGTATTCGCTGGTCAACGGTATGGGTCCGGCGATCCGCTCCGGTCGGGTGGATCTGCGGGTGATCGACCCGAAGGGCGGAATGGAGCTGGGATACCTGGAACCTTTGTGCACCCGGTTCGCCTGCACCGGCGAAGAGGAAATGGTCGGCCTGCTCGAAGAAACCGTCAAGGATCTTCAAGAGGCCACCCAACGCTACCGGGGCAAGGTCCGCAAACCCGTTCCGACACCGCAGAACCCTCTCGTGGTCACGATCATCGACGAGGCCGCCACCCTCTCGGCGTTCTCCCCGAAGATGCAGGCTCGGTTCGAACAGGCTCACGGCCTACTGCTCTCACAGGGACGCGCTCCGCTGTATTCGGTGATCGAGACGGTGATCGATCCGTCGAAAGAGAATGTGCCGCAACGGCAATTGCTTCCCTATCGGGTCGGCATGCGCATGGACGAAACCGGCCAGGTCGCCATGATCCACGGCCAGGGAGCCCGTAACCGCGGCTCCTACTGCGACCGCATACCTCACTCGACACCGGGCGTTTGCTACGTCCAGGAAGACGGCAAGGCCGGTTTCTCGCGGGCTCGGGCGTTCATGGTCACCGATGCCGATGTGGATCGGATCGTGGCGCAGTACAAGCCGGTTCCTCGTCCGGTCGATCTGGCCGACTTCGCTCAGGGGCGTGCGGCATGAGGACAGGGTTTGTCATGGAGTGCCATGTGGTCATCTACTGCGACGGCTGCGGCGACATCTACACCGAGAACACCGCTGAGGGCATCTGCTTCGACACGGTCAACCAGGCTGTCGGCTACCTCAACGCCCGACCTTCTT
Source organism: Nocardia sp. CWNU-33 (assembly GCF_046764895.1). Classification (NCBI taxonomy): domain Bacteria; kingdom Bacillati; phylum Actinomycetota; class Actinomycetes; order Mycobacteriales; family Nocardiaceae; genus Nocardia; species Nocardia sp. CWNU-33. The sequence continues at coordinate 1,323 of NZ_JBKOQN010000055.1, forward strand.
GTGTCGGCTGGATCTATGACGGCGACAAGGTCGTCTGCGACGGCTGCCAAGCATCGGCCCGCTGCACCGAACACGGTCACACCTTTCCCGAGCGTCGTGTCTCCCTGCGGCGGCTCACCAAAACCACTCATTCCCGCACGTGCACCGTGTGTGGCATCTGCGAAACCGAGGTCCTGTCATGAACACCAGCCGCCGTTACGACGACAACGTCATCGACCTGCAAGCCCGTCGCCGCTGCCAGCTGCAAGCCCGTGGCCTCGATCCCGTCACGGTCGCGGTTCACCTGCTCGCCGAAACCGGCGCACTGCCGGCCTGGGGCACCGATGACTACGACGGTGGGGACTGGGCGGCATGAACAGTCACGAGTCTTCACACGGCTATTGGAAGCCGGAGCGGGGCATGGACTTTCACCGGGTGCTGGTCTCCGCCGATCGTGGGCATCTACGCGAATCGTGCGAGGTATTTGCCAACTACCTTCCCGGCGCCACGCAGGATCGGCAGGTCCAGGTGACCTTGCACAAGGAACACAACTTCGCCGCTGTGCTGCATCTGGCCATGACTGTAGATGACGCCATCGCGGTCGTTGGTGTGCTGCAAGCCGTAATCCAGCAGGCGACAAGCGATGTGCCTGGAGAGGCGAAATGACTACAACATCGGTGGTCGTGGTGGTCGGGGTGTTCATCGCGGGGATGGTGCTGTGGCGAGGCAGGAGTCCGCAGACCTTCGAGCGGTGGATCGCCTCCCCGGTCTGTGCCCGCTATCTCGCCTGGTATCGCTACCGGCGTCGTTGGACCCGCCTCATGACCGCCGCCCGCCTCACCCGCACTACCGACGACGGCGCCACTCGTGTTCCGCGCTTGCTGTCGGTTCGTATCGGTGAGGCTACCGACCGGGTTCGGGTGCGGATGCTCGACGGGCACTGCCCCGCCGACTACGAAAACCGCACCACTCAGCTCGCTGGCACCTTCGGCGTACGCGGTTGCGATGCCACTCTCATCGGCCCGGGAACGGTGGAAATCGTTCTTCACCAACAAGATTCACCCGAGTTCGCTGGGCTATCGAACGACTTGGACGACGTGGCATGACCGACATGGTCGACGGAGGCCGGACCGAGGACACCACCCCCGATCCGGCCTCCGGCCACTGATCAATCAGATTCCGAAACACGAAGGGGGACAACACGTTATGACCGCACCGATCATCGGCATCGCCCCCAACCGGGAAACCGCTGCCGACCGACGCGCGATGCCCGACATCAACGACATCGCCGAATCCGCAGCGGAGAAGGAAGGCGTGTGCGCTCGGGTTGTGCCTATGCGGGCATTCGATCCGATCACCTCCCGCACCTCCTACGTCGGCGCCCCCTGCAAGTCCACCAACGCCACGACCTGCCCGGCCTGCGCGAAAGCCAACCGCTACCTGCGCATGACCCAGCTGCGCGAAGGCTGGTGTGCCGAACACGAACCTGTCGACGCCACGACCGAACCGACCCAAGCCCAGCAGGACGTATTGGGTGGACGCGCGATCCTTTTCACCGACTATCACGACGCTCGCCGCGACGGAGATCACGAACTCGCCGACGCGATCAAGACTCTGGTGGCCGACCTCGATGTCGAGCTACGTGAACTCGGTGTCCGTGGACGGCTCCCGGCTCTGGATGAGAAACCGCGCCGTAAAGCGAAGTCCACGCGCCGCCGTGACGACGTGCCCGACCTGCCACGCAAGAAGGTCAACAAGACGCTGACCGTGGGCGCCGCCTACGCGAACGGCAAGCATCGGCCCTCGACGTTCTTCACCCTCACCCTGGACTCCTACGGGCACATCAACAAGGTCCGCGACCCCAAGACCGGGAAGATGGTCTCCGACGGTTCCCCGCGCGACCCGCAGTCCTACGACTACACCCGCCAGGCCCGCGACACCATCCACCTCGCCCGGTTGTTCGACCGGTGGATGCAGAACCTACGCCGCGCTGTCGGCTGGAACGTCCAATACTTCGCAACCGTGGAACCACAGAAACGTGGTGCTCCGCATCTGCACATCGCTATCCGGGGTTCGATCCCCTCGCAGCTGCTGTATCAGGTCACCGCGGCAACCTACGTCAACATCTGGTGGCCGCACTTCGACACCCCGGTCTACACCGAGGCGAACATGCCGCAGTGGGACTATTCGGCCGGCACTTTCACCGACCCCCGCACTCACAAGCCGCTGACGTACTGGGATGACGCCCTGGCGGTGATGGACACCGTGGACGATCTCGAGCCAGCCCACACCATGAGGTTCGGGGGTCAGTCCAAGGCGGTGCAGATCCTCGGCCGCACGGAAGAGATGGACACCAAGGTTCGGTATCTGACGAAGTACCTGACCAAGTCCATCGGGGAAGTCCTCGAGACCGACTCGACTCGCGTTGCGGTGCATTACGACCGTCTTCACGCCGAGCTGCAGCAGACTCCGTGCTCGCCTCGGTGTGGTGTGTGGTTGCGCTACGGCATCGTCCCCAAGGGCGCCAACGAGAAGACCCAGCCCGGCAAGTGCAAAGGCAACGCACACCGCCGCGACACCCTCGGCCTGCCCGGTCGACGCTGCTTGAACTCCGGCAAGTGGTCGGGCAAGACGATCCCTGATCACAAGGCCGATCGCCTCGACTTCGTGCGCGCCGAGCTCGCCCGCGTCGGCATCCTCAAGCCGGATACCTCGCACCTGCGGATCACCCCGGTAGGGCCTGGCGACAAGGACGCACCACCTCGTTCGCATCTGGTCATGGCACTTGTCGCGGCCCGGATCAACCAACGCGCGGAGTACACCAATGCCCGCCTCGCCATGACCGAGGGACCACCAGACGATGGCGGCTACTCACCAGAAATGGTTGTGCCACAGGATATTTCGGCCATTCAGCGATCGGCAGCATAGAGAGGAACCTAGATGGAGACGTACGGAGTCTGGTGGTACACAACCGAGGAGGTTGCTCGGATGTTGAGTGTTGATGCGTCCAGCTTGCGGCGTTGGCGGACTGCTCGCCCACCGCAAGGTCCGCCGTTCGTACAAGTGTCCGATCGCGTGGTCCGCTACAGCTCAGCCGATGTGGAGTCGTACTTGCAAAGCAAGCGTGTCGATCCCATGGCGGCGTGATGGCTGATCAGGTGCAGGTGATCCTCCTCGGCGTCCCGGTTCGGGGTGATGTCGAGATCCGGGACCGCGCGAAGTCCTGCCGGGCTCGAGTGCGATGGGTCGATCCGACCACCAAAAAGCGGTGCTCGAAGTCGGAAGCGTTCGACACTCGCGAGGAAGCGGACGAGTGGATAGATCGCATTCGGCAAGCTGCGGCTAGGGGTGTCGATCCGAAGGCTGCGACGGCGACTCTGGCTGAGTACGGGACTGCGAATTTGGACTTGGCGTTTCGCGGTGTCGAGCCAAAAACGCTCGATCCGTACCGCGCTGGCTGGCGTCGTCGGGTTGTGCCTACTGTGGGTCATCTGCCGGTCACCATGATCACGGCTGGTGTGGCTGATCGGGCCGTCGGCATCTGGATCGCGGATGGGTGCACCAAATCGACGGTGAAGAACACGCTGGCCGCCTGGGTGAGGGTCATGGACCAGGCCGTGAGGGATGAACTGATCGACCGTAACCCGGTGCAGGTGGTGGGGTGGCAACGCCAGTTTGCACGGCACGAAGACGAACTGGACGATCCGAGGTCGTTGGCTTTGCCCGACTGGCAAACACTCACCAAGCTCGCTGCGGCGCTCGTCGATGCATCGACGGACAAGTATCAATGCTGGGGTGACGTGGTGATCTTCGAGGCGTGCACCGCTACCCGCATCGGTGAAGTGTCGGGGTGCCGCGTGGCCGACATCGACACCGACCAGTGGGTGTGGACGCTGCGCCGCCAGACGACTCCTGGCCCTGGCGGCATGAAGGACAAGGGCACCAAAGGTAAACGAGCTCGAAGGATTCCGATCATCGAGGAGCTGCGACCACTGGTACTCAAGCGGATCGCGGCGGCCAATGCTCGGCCGGATGCTCGGCTCTTCGTCGGACCACGAGGTGGCAGGATCGCGACCGGTGTACTGCGGCGGGCCACACATTGGGACGACGTGGTGGCCAAACTCGGCTATGAGCATCTGCGTCGGCACGATCTACGGCATACCGGATTGACCTGGTTCGCGGACGCTGGCGTGCCGCTGCATCGGCTCCAGAAGATCGCTGGGCATACCGACCCACGGATAACGCAGCGATACCTCCACCCCGATATGCAGGGGCTCACCGACGACGGGAATCTGCTCTCACAACACCTACGGTCCCCACGTGGTCCCCAACTGCGAGTGGTCGGTGAATGAGAAAACCCCTTCCGATGCTGGTCGGAAGGGGTTTTCTGTTTGTCGGGATGACAGGATTTGAACCTGCGACCACTTGACCCCCAGTCAAGTGCGCTACCAAGCTGCGCCACATCCCGGTTGCGTCCGCATGCGGGCGCTCGAAAAGATTACCTCAGAGAGGGGCGAGACACCGAATCGCCTGGTTGATGGCGTCGCGGGCGGGTTCGGGAGTTACAGGGGTGTAACTCGGGCGGCGGCTCGGGGGTCGTCGGCTACGGCGAACCAGACGTCGAGGGCGGTGCCGTTGCGACGGCCGATGAGGCGGACGTTGTCGCCTGCTTTGAGGGGTTTGGCGTATTCGATGACGGTGCGGTGGGGGCCGGATATCAGGTCGGCGTGGGCGGCGAGGAGCTCTTCCAGGGCGCCGAGGTAGACGGCGTTGTTGACGTGGTCGAACCAGTCGATGTCGGCGATGCGCAGCGGGAAGGGTAGTTCGTGGACGCCGGGTTCGTCCGGTGCGGGGATGAGGGTGGTGAGAGCGGCTTTCCAGCGGAGGCGGTGTTCGGTGGTGCTGGCGAGCAGGGGGGCCATGAATCGGTCGCTCATGCGGGCGGGGACACCGGATTCGGTGCCGAAGTGGATGAGGAAGGCTTCGGTTTCGACGAGGCCGCCTTTGCTGCCGCAGATTTGGACGCGCATGTTGCACCAGCGGTTGGAGAGGCCAGAGCACCAGCGGCGGAGGGTGGCGTATTCGCCGAATTCGATGGGCTTCAGTACGTCGATGACGGTGCGGCGAACGACCCAGCCGCGGTGGGTGTCGCCGTCCTCGACAGCGTCGAGGTGGTCGAAGCCGATGTCTTGGAGGTAGCGGGCGATGGCGTCGAGGCGCAGGCGTTGGTCGCTGTCGGTGTCGGCGAGGCGCACCGGCCAGCCCGTCTGGAACGGGGATACGGTAGTAGGGCGCTCCGACAGCACGCTGGGAATGACCATGACCCGAATAATGCCAGGTCGGGGCGGTTAGCACGCATTCCGAGCCGCTCGCGTCGGGATATAGGGGGCAATTCGGAGCAGTCTGCATTCAGGTGCGTCGCCGTCGTCCGTCGTTGGCCGCCGCCGCCGCTCCGGCCACCGCACGAGAACCCTCTGACCCGATGGTTGTCCCGATAGACGGGAGACATACCCGAAGCTGAGAGCCCGACCGCGGGCGGTGGAAATCTTCGCGCACTGCCCCGCCGCCAACACTGTGGCGAAAGCCCGATGGTCATCCGCCCGGACAACGATTCACAGTGCGGCGGAATGGACAACAGGCCCTGTTCACGCACCGTCAGGAGATGGACAATTCGACGTCACCCTGTTCGAGGATTCGGGCCAAATCGGCGGGGATGGGCATGGGAGTGGTGATACCGACTGCGGCGCGGCCGGTATTGCCGATCGGGACGCGGCCGACCGATGAACCGAGGCCGGCTACCGACAGTCGGACCAGCTGACCCAATGCTTCGCCGCGGTCGTGGCAGCGCAGAGCCAGGCGCAGCATGTGCCAGTGGGCGCGGGTGTGCGGCCAAGCCCAACGCTGGGACAGGATGTGCGCGCGTTCCAGTGCGCGCCACATTTCATCGAGATCTGTTGTGGTGTAGGCAGATTCCAGCTCAGCTTCGAAGGCGGCGCGGACTGTAGGTGGAAGGGAAGCCATGGTTTTCCTCCTCGGGGGTGTCATGAACCAGACTCGCCCACCGGCGCATCGGGTGGCTTGAACAAACCTGCTGTCCAGCCGACGGGTAGCTCGGCGACCCAGCGGATGCCGCGGAACTCCGATGGCGGAGCGCCGAACATGCTGCGGCACACGCGTGTCAGATGGGCGCTGTCGGCGAAACCCGCGCTGTGTGCGACAGCGGTCAGTGCGTGGCCCGCCGCAAGTAGTTCGACGGCACGCTGCAGCCGCAGCCATCGGAGATAGGGCCGGAAAGGCAGACCGATCTCGGCGGAGAAGACATGGGCCAGTCGACTTTCCGACAGGTGAACCGCATCGGCGAGTTCGGCGAATCGGATGGGGCCGCTGCTCAACCGGTCCGGAAGCAGGCGCAGCACTTCGGACACCGCGGGATGACGCGTTGGACCGCCCGTCCCGAAACTCGAACCACTCTCGTGCAGCCACTCCATCGCTGTGCCATGGCGCACGGTCGAATGCGGCGGTTGGCGCACCGAGCCGGATCGCACTGCCGAATTCACCCACGTACATATGGCATCGAGCTCTCTGGGCGTTGCACCCATTGCCTCGCTCGGTCCGCCGATCCCTGTTGGCGGCTCGTTGCCTGCGGGCGGATGCGGGCGGGTCGCCAGTTGCTGCGGGACACACAAGGATTGACCAGCACGGACCCAACTACCCACCGCTGCATGCGGATTCGGCCGCCTACTCAGCTCCGAACCCGCTGCGGACTCCGGATCGATGTGCACCAGGATCCCATCGGCCGCGCCGCGCACAACCGCGTGCGGCACATCGGGCGGAATGACAGCGGACCGGCAGACCAACTGCTCCCCCACCGCATCCTCGAATACCATGTCGGCACGGGTCGCGATCACCTGCACGGTGTGATGAGCATGCATGGCCGCTGCACCCACTGCACCGGTGATCACCAGAAGACCGGGACGCAGCACAGCCAGTCCCGCCCACCGATGTGGATCCACGTCAGCGACCTCGCTCATCCCCTCAGTGTCGGCCCTGGACAGACACAGCGGAGGAGAAATCCGCCCCGGAAGCCTGACATGCGCGCAACGGCCGAGCCCGCTCTCCCACAGCTGATAGGAGAGCGACTCGGATGGTCGTCCGCGCAAGATGCTCGGCTGCGGGTGAAGTCTCGTGACAGCGCATGAAGGCTCCCCACAGCGCACCGGCAGGAGCCGATTCCAGCTAGTCCTGCTTCCAGGCACCCGAGGCAACCGCGTCGTGCACGTAGTCGGCGAAGTCGATCGGCTCGCGGCCGAGGAGACGTCGGACCGTGTCGGTCACCACAGCGTTTCGTCCGTCGAGGAGAGTGGCAAAGATGTCGAGCATGCCGGCGACCTCTTCGTCGGGCATCCCGAACTCGGATGTCAACACCGCGCCGAACTGCGCGCCGGTGACGGGGATGTACTGGACATTCCGACCGGACTCCGCCGCGATTGCGTCGACCGCGTCGCCGAAGCTCAGCAGTCGGGGGCCGGTCAGTTCATAGTCCTGGCCCGCGTGTCCGTCCTCGGTCAGCGCGGCGGCCGCGACGTCCGCGAGATCGCCGGAGTCGATGAAGGGCTCCAGGACCTGACCGGCGGGGAAGGCGACGCCGCCGGCCAACACCATGTCGGTGAAGACTCCCTCGTCGAAGTTCTGGTTGAACCACGCGGCCTGCAGAACTGTCCATTCAGCGCCGCTCTCGCGCACTGCCTGCTCGGTCGGAGCGGCCTGGTCTTCACCACGGGCAGACAACAGCACGAGTCGCTGGACGCCGTTCGCCACGGCCAGTTCGCTGAACGCCCGGATGGTGTCACCGGCGCGGGGATCCCCGATGTCCGGGGTGTACATGAGGAACACTCCGTGCACACCCTGGAGTACCGACGCCCAAGTGCTGCGGTCCTCCCAGTCGAACGGGATCTCCGCGGAGCGGGACCCGATGCGGACCGGAAACCCCTTGGCGGCCAAGCGCTCTGCTACGCGGCGACCCACCTTGCCGGTGCCGGCGGTGACGAGGATGGTTTCGGTGTGGTTCTGCGTTGTTGTCATGCTCCCAGTCAAGCCGGACGGGGATCAGCAGACCATCGGCGAAAGACTCGGCTCCATGTCTGTGCGTCTACGTCACGGAGACGCACAGCCGAACACTCGTCATAGCTATAGGAATCACGAGCGTTCCGTGCGTGAAATTTCCATATCAAAGCCCGACGGGGATCGATTGGGCCACCGGGTCATTTCACGACTTCGATTACATCGCCGGGCGATACATGGTGGTACAGCGTCTCGGCACCCTCGGGTGTCATTCGTATGCAACCGTGCGACTGTTCTTCGATCGGTCCGATATGAGTGGCAATGTCGCCGTTGAAGAACACGGCCCAGCGCATCGGCGCATTGTGCATCGTGCTCCAATGGTCTTCCTTCTTGAACGCGACGCGGAAGACGCCGGGAGGAGTTTCATATCCCGGTCTACCATGCGAAATCGGCGTCGGGCCGTAGGTCACCTTGCCGTTGTCCAGCAGCCATGCCTGATTGGTCGAGAGTTGCATGCATACTCGCGCCGCCTCGGTGGTGCACGGCGCGACGACCGGAGCGGGAACAGGCGGGATCAGTGCTGGTAGACCAGGAATATCCGGGCCGCCCGGCCACAATGGTTCGGCGTACGCGGGGGCCATGACGGCGAGTCCGGCCGATGCAGCACCGATGAAAATCACCGATCGGGCTACCCATTGGAGTAAGCGCTTGTTGCTCATGGCGTTTCTGACCTCTCTACCCTTGCCCGTCACCCTGAGTACCGCCTGCCAGGGCGATGGGGCCATCTCGTCGGTACAAGCTCGGAACAATCTGGAGGTGTTGAAGATCATTGTGAACCGCATTCCCGCTCCTTGCGAGACATTCCGTTCATATTCACCGCGCCAATTGAGTGATCAAGATCGACACATGGGGCAAATAGCGGCGCAAACCCGTGAAACCTTCCGACTGGTCGGAGCTGATTTGTTTATCGCACGACTGCCCCGCACAACAACCTGCCCGAACACGGTGGCGGCAAGAGCGCGCTACCGTGGTAATCGAGTGCTGATCGCGCTTGCGACCCGAGTTCGTATCACGGGTCGACGAGACCGAAGATCGGTTCATGGCGAAGGAACGAGTGATCTTGCGACCAAGTCCGGCACTGCTGTTGTCCACGGCGGCGCGGACCACCATTCTGACCACCGGTTCCAGGTTCCCCATCGACACCACAGGCGCCCGAGCAGCCGACCGGCCTGGGACGTTGCCTGCACAACGGCCACTGACGAACGGCGGAGTGGCTCTCGCAGCAGCAACTTCGGCGGCGACCTGCATCCGCCACATCCCGACCGCACCCGATAAACCTCCTACCGAGGTCTCGGGTGCCGCCGAGCAGAAAATCGACGACCGCTTCGCGGGCACACCCACCACGTCGACAACGTGCAACCGATGACCACGTCCAGCACCCGCCGGAAAGTCGGTGCGGCCCTTCTTGTCCTGACGATCTCGTACTACGTCGTCGAATTGATCGTCGCGTCACGCTGGCCCGCACCCCATGCCTATAGCTGGGCACAGAACATGATCAGCGACCTCGGCGTCCCCGAATGCCTCGGTGACATGCACAAGTACGGTGACAGCGCACTCAGCGGCCGTTATATCTGCTCGCCGTGGCATGCGCTGATGTCCGCCGAGTTCGTCTTGCTCGGCATCCTCATACTCGCCACCGCCATCCTGCTCTCGCCGTTACTACCGAAAACTCCACTCGGCAAGGCATTTCCGTATCTGGCCGCGATCAACTGCCTCGGCATGGTCCTCGTCGGCACCTTCCCGGGCAGCTCGGGCGAAATACCCGGCGGCAGCCGATTTCGCGCCGTCGCGCATCCCCTGGGCGCGTACCTCGAATTGCTGACCGGTATTGCGATCATGGCGATAGTCGCCTACCTCTATTGGTCGCATCGCGCTTACACCGCAATCACTCTCGCGCTGCTCGCCGCGAGCCTCGTGGGCGTGGTCGCCGGACTCACCACCACGCATCTTGGCATGGAACCCGGCGCCGCCGAACGACTCGCGATAGATCCTTTCGTCTGGTGGCGGATCATGACCGGCATAGCACTGCTCCTCGCACCCGCGCGATTCGCCACACGCCGAGCATCGTGAGCGGCTCACGAACAGCTCACCGTGCACCTGGACAACGCAGCACTGGTCGCCCCATCCCCCGCGACCCGATCCGGTCGCGATGTTCGCGGTCGCGAACCTCCACCGCCGCGGGCCTCCGATGGGACAGACTCTGTCCAGGACGCGTGGAACGGTCGCGCTACGGTGTGCCGGACCGACATCCCGGGGGTTGCGCCGCGGTCATCATCAGGGTGGCGTACTGCGACGTCGACAGACCGCATACCTCGAGCTCCTCCCCCGATAGCCGACCGCATATTCAACCACGTAACAGCGGTCGCCGCGAAAGACTTCTGGCCACAGGGCCCGGTCGCGATCAGAGGGGCGTACGCCGTATCGGCCTACACCCCTCTGAGTGCGGAACGGCGACAAACGTTTTCGTCGCCGTAATGCCTACTTCTTTCGCTCCCGCTTTTCGCGCACGCGGACCGATACCCGCACCGGCGAACCGTCGAAGCCGAACTCCTCACGCAGCCGGCGCTCGATGAAGCGCCGGTAGCCCGCCTCCAGGAAGCCGGTGGTGAACAGCACGAAGGTCGGCGGGCGCGTCGTCGCCTGGGTGGCGAACAGGACGCGGGGCAGGCGGCCACCGCGCATGGGCGGCGGGGTCGCCGCAACCACTTCCTTGAGCCAGTTGTTCAGGCGGCCGGTGGGGATTCGCTTGTCCCAGGATTCCAGAGCGGTTTCCATTGCGGGGACAAGCTTTTGGACGGCGCGGCCGGTATGGGCGGAAATGTTCACCCGCTGCGCCCACGGCACACGGACCAGGTCTCGATCGATTTCACGATCGAGTTGCAGGCGGCGGTCCTCGTCGACGAGGTCCCACTTGTTGAAGGCGAGCACAAGCGCACGACCGGAGTCGGCGACCATGCTGATCACCCGCAGATCCTGTTCGGTGATCGGCTGCGAGGCGTCGACCAGCATGATCGCGACCTCGGATGCCTCCAGCGCCGACTTGGTGCGCAGCGAGGCATAGAACTCCATGCCACTGGCATGCGAGACCTTGCGGCGCAGACCCGCGGTGTCGACGAACTTCCAGACCTTGCCGCCCAACTCGACCAGTGAGTCGACCGGGTCGACGGTGGTGCCGGCAACGTCGTGCACCACCGAGCGCTCGTCGCCCGCCAATTTGTTGAGCAGGCTGGACTTGCCGACGTTCGGCTTGCCGACCAACGACACCCGGCGCGGGCCGGTGCCGCCCGAACCCTCACGCGGGGTTTCCGGGAGCACGGCCAGCACGTCGTCGAGCAGGTCACCGGTGCCGCGACCGTGTGCGGCCGAAACCATGCGCGGTTCGCCGAGACCGAGTGACCACAGGGCGGCGGCCTCGGATTCGATCTTCTGATCGTCGACCTTGTTGGCAACCAGGATCACCGGGATCTTGGCCCGGCGCAGCTTCTTGACCGCGGCTTCGTCGGTGGCGGTCGCGCCGACCACCGCGTCCACCACGAGCAGGATCGCGTCGGCGGTGCTCATGGCCAGTTCGGCCTGGCGCGCCACCGACTGCTGCAGGCCCTTGGCGTCGGGCTCCCAGCCACCGGTGTCCTGAACCAGGAACTTGCGACCGGACCAGTTCGCCTCGTAGGACACCCGGTCGCGGGTGACACCGGGAATGTCTTCCACGACCGCCTCGCGACGGCCGATGATCCGATTGACCAACGTCGACTTGCCGACGTTCGGGCGGCCGACCACGGCAAGGGTCGGCATCGGGATATGCGCGTCGAGATCGAATTCACCGTCGAGATCGACCATCTCCCAATCGGATTCATCGCTCCATACGCCGTCGCCAGCGAGAACATCCTCGCTCACTTGGCACCTCCCATCCGGCTCGCCGAAACCTGCCGGCGCACAACGCGAAACAGCTCGTCGATCACTTCGTCCATATTCATGTCACTTGTGTCAACCAGCACCGCATCCTCGGCGGGACGCAGCGGCGACACCTTGCGGGTGGAGTCGAGGTTGTCGCGGCGCTGCACGTCGGCGAGCACGGCCTCGTAATCGTCGCCGCGGCCCTCGCGGATGTTCTGCTGGTTGCGCCGCTCGGCGCGCGCCTCCGCCGAGGCGGTCAGGTAGATCTTGGCGTCCGCGTCCTGCAGCACGACGGTACCGATATCGCGGCCCTCGACCACGATTCGCTGTGCCGTGGAGGTGATGTCGCGCTGCAGAGCAACCAACAGATCACGCACCTCCGGCACAGCGGACACCGCGGAAACTGCCTTGGTGACGGCATCGCCGCGGATCTCCGACGACACATCGATACCGTCGAGCAGGATGACTTCCCGGCTCGGATCGGTGCCGATCGTCAGCGGCAACTCCTTGACGGCCGCACCGATCGCCGCGGTGTCGGTCAGCTCGATGCCTGCACGCAGCACGCGCAGCGTCGCCACGCGGTACATCGCGCCGGTATCCAGGTAGTTGGCGTCCAACCGCGTCGCCAGACGACGCGAGACGCTGGATTTGCCGGTGCCCGAAGGTCCGTCCATCGCGACGACAAGTGGCGAAGTGCCCGATATCTGCCCTGGGGCCTCGACCGGAATCTCCACACCGTTCACAACGACACCGCCTCATACAGTTTGCCGACTTCATCGCGACCGAGCACACGCAGCGTGCCGGGCCGTTGATCGCCCAACGCGACCGGACCGATATTGGTGCGCACCAGCCGGGTCACCGGGTGGCCGACGGCATCGAGCAGTCGGCGCACGATGTGCTTGCGTCCTTCGTGCAACACCAGTTTCACCAGGGAACGTCCCTCGCCCAGCTCGAGCACCTGGAACTTGTCGACCTTCGCGGGACCGTCCTCCAGCTCGATACCGTCCTTGAGACGCTTGGCGATCGACTTGTTGACCTCGCCGTTCACCGTCGCCAGGTAGGTCTTCGGCGTCTCGAACGAGGGGTGCATGAGCCGGTGGGCGAGATCACCATCATTGGTGAGCAGCAGCAGGCCCTCGGTATCGGCGTCGAGCCGGCCGACATGGAACAGGCGTTGCCCGGCCGCGATGCGCTCGGCGACGATATCGCCGACGCATGGACGTCCGAGGTCGTCGGACATGGTGGACTGCCAGCCCTTCGGCTTGTTCAGCGCGATGTGGACGAGTTCTTCGCGCACCATCACGCGGGTCCCGTCGACACGGACGACGGCGGTCTGCGGGTCGATCCGCAGACCCTGCTCGGTGACAATGGCGCCGTCGACCTCGACGCGACCCTGCTCGATCATTTCCTCGGCAGCGCGACGCGAGGCGACGCCCGCCTTGGCGAGCACCTTCTGCAACCGTTCGCCTTCACCCGCAGGCAGTTTGACGTGACCTTCGGCGACGGGCTCGACGTGCTGCCGCTTGGCCGGCTTGGCGTTGTTCAACAGTGTCGGCGCGACAACTTTGCGCTCCGGCTTCGGATTCTTGGCCTTGCGTGGGCTCGCCCCAGCCGTCGGAGACTGTGCGGGCCGCCGCGCGGCACCGCCCTCCGAGGCGCCGCGGTAGCCACCTTGCGACGAACCACGTTGCGCGGCACCGCCTTGCGCGGATCCACGGTAGCCGCTGTCGCTCTGCGAACCACCACGGTAACCACCGCCCTGCGACGAACCACGCTGACCGGAACCACCCTGCGAACCACCGCGATAGCCACCGTCGCTCTGGGAACCGCCACGGTAACCACCGCCCTGTGAGCCACCCCGGTAACCACCGCTCTGCGACGAACCACGGTAACCGCCCTCGCCTTGCGAGCCGCCGCGATAGCCGCCGCCTTGTGCGGAACCACGCTGACCACCCTGCGAACCGCCACGATAGCCACCACCCTGGGAGGAGCCGCGGTATCCGCCCTCGCCCTGTGAGCCGCCGCGATAGCCGCCACCCTGCGACGAACCACGCTGACCACCCTGCGAACCGCCACGATAGCCACCGTCGCCCTGCGAGCCACCCCGGTAGCCGCCGCCCTGCGGCGAACCGTGATGGCCGCCCGCAGCTTGTGAACTCCCGCGTTGACCCCCCTGCGAACTGCCGCGGTAGCCCCCGCTCTGCGAAGATCCGCGTTCACTTCCTCCCCAGGAAGCTCCGCGCTGTGTTTCTCCCCGTTGTGCCGAACGGGCTCCTCGGGAGCCTGCGTCACGGCCTGCGCCGCCTCTGGTGGGCTGGTCGCTTCGTTTTCTACGATCCGGTGTGCCATCTCGGCGAGCGGGCGTATTCATGTTGTCCTGTCAGTCCTCGGTGCCGAGGTCCAAATCGGCCTCGGCTGGTTTCCTCAGCCTGGTGTAACGGGGATCCGTGTCCAGGCTCTCGTTGATCTCATCGATCAGGTCGACGCCCGGAAGTAGGGGCGCCAGTGGCGGCAGATCGGTCAGCGACGGGAGTCCGATCCGTTCCAAGAACAGCTCGGTCGTGCAGTACTGCGTACCGTTCGTCTCCGGGTCGACCCCGGCCTCGGCGATCAATCCCCGAGCCAGCAGGGTTCGCATCACCCCGTCGACGTTCACGCCGCGCACCGCGCTGACCCTGGTTCGGGTCACCGGCTGACGGTATGCCACCACCGCCAGCGTTTCCAACGCCGCCCGCGTCAATTTCGACCGAGCGCCGTCGAGCAGCATCCGTTCCACATACGGCGCGTACTCGCTGCGAGTATAGAAGCGCCAACCGTCCCCGACGAAACGTAGATCAATACCGCTACCTCGCGCGGACAGTTCTGCCGACATTTCCCGCAGCGTGCGATCCACCCGCGCCGAAGTGTCCGCCAACGCGTCTGCCAGCAACTCTACCGGGGCCGGAGCGTCGACAATCAGCAGCATGGCCTCCAGCGCCGACCGGAATTCGTCGTCGTCGAGCGACTCGGGGGTGAACTGCGCCACTGCGTCGCTCTCGGAGTCGTTCCCGACATGCTCGCTGGCAGTCCTCGCTCGCGGGGCATCGGCGTCGGCACGCTCGGGATCCGCGCTCGACCCACTCGGTCCAGTGGTGTCGGCGGTGCCGTCGTTGTCGGCGATCGCACCCGCGGCTCGCGCATCGCCCGCCGAAATGTCGGCGGTGGCCTCGCCGTTCTCGCTCACCCGTAGTCCTCCTCGATAGTCACGGCGTCTGCCGTCTGCACGGTGTCGTCCTTCGGGTCACCGATCCAGCTGACCGAGAGCGGGCCGAGTGGGTCGGGCTGGTCGAACTCGATTGTTTTGCCGCGATACAGCTCCAGCAAGGCCAGGAAGCGGGCGACGATCTGGATCGGCACGTCGCAGTCGACCACCAGTTCACCGAACGTGGTCCAGCCGCCCGGTCCGCGCAGTTTCAGCATTTCGAGCACGATCGCGGCCTGCTCGACGACCGAGATAGCGTGCGAGTGCAGGTGGTCGAGGCCGACCTTGGGCACCGGGCGCGGCCGGAACGCCGCGGCTGCGACGGCAGCGAATTCGTGGGCGTCGACCCCCAGCGTAACCTCGGGCAGCAGCTCGGCGAAGCGCTCCTCCAGCCCGACCGCACGCGGATAACGTCGCAGCGCGACGGCCTCCAGCTCACCGAGCAGCTCGGCCACCTGCTTGAACGCGCGGTACTGCAGCAAACGCGCGAACAACAGATCGCGCGCCTCGAGCAGCTCGAGGTCCTCGGCGTCGGTCATCTCCCCCGACGGCAACAGCCTGGCCGCCTTCAGGTCGAGCAACGTGGCTGCGACGACCAGGAATTCGGTGGTCTGGTCCAAGATCTTGTCGGCACGCAAGGCCTCCTGCTTGCCGCCCTCCGAACTCGCCGTCAGCGCCGCCGTCAATGCCTTCGTGTAGGCGATGAACTCATCGGTGACCTGGTGCAGCGCCACCTCGGTGACATCGAGCTTGCGCGAGCTGATCAGCGTGAGCAGCAGATCGAACGGTCCCTGGAAATTGCTCAGCCGCAGATGGAATCCAGTCTGCTGGTCCGAATCGCCCGTACCGACGACAGACTCCGAGCCGAGCATTTCCGTGGTTGACGATGGCGCCGGCTCAGCCGCTTCCGTCACCGGCCGGACCGGTGGATGACTTCCCGCGCCATCGCCCGATATGCCTCGGCCCCAGCAGATTTCGACGCCCACGTGGTGATGGGTTCGCCCGCGACACTGGCATCGGGGAACCGGACGGTGCGCGAGATTGCCGTGTCGTAGACCAGGTCGCCGAACACCTCGACAACACGCGCCATGACCTGGCGCGAATGTAGTAGCCGCGCATCGAACATGGTCACCACGATGCCGTAGAGGCTCAGCCTCGGGTTGAGCCGGTCACGCACCTTCTCCACGGTGTCGTTGAGCAGTGCGAGCCCGCGCAGCGAGAAGTACTCGCATTCCATCGGGATGATCACGCCGTCCGAGCAGGCCAGCGCGTTCACCGTGAGCAGGCCGAGCGACGGCTGGCAGTCGATGAGGATGTAGTCGTAGCGGCTGCGCACCGGCTCCAGCGCCCGCGCCAGTGTCTGCTCCCTGCCCACCTCGTTGACCAGCTGGATCTCCGCCGCTGACAGGTCGATATTGCTCGGCAGCAGGTCCAGGTTCTCGACGCGGGTCTCCATCAGCACGTCTTCGATGGACACCTTGGAACCGATGAGCAGGTTGTGCACCGTCAGATCGAGATCATGGTGGGCCACACCCAATCCCGCCGACAGCGCGCCCTGCGGGTCGAGATCGACGAGCAGTACCCGCCTGCCGAATTCCGCGAGCGCCGCACCGAGGTTGATGGTCGAGGTCGTCTTGCCGACGCCGCCCTTCTGATTGCACATGGCGACGATCAGGGCATCGCCGTGCCGCTCGAGCGGAGGCGGGTCGGGAACCACACGCAGTGGCCTCCCGGTGGGGCCCAGTGCCGCGTCGTCGGGGACCGGTTCAGCGCCATTGCCCCACAGCGTCTCCGCCGCGGCCGCCGAGTACGGCCCCTGCGGGGTACCCGTAAGCGGCTGCGCCCCAGCACTGATCGGCGGCTCTGCCGCACTGGCTGTCGTCACGATCCGCTGCTCCTTATACGTTCCTACCCGTTGCCTCGCCGAGCGTAGCGAGGCCGATCGGGCCCGACCTCGCTTTCGTACGGTCCAGCTCTCGAAAGAACGCTACCGCTTGACTGTGTCCAACTACCGCGCCTCAGCGCGGCGTGTTCGCAGTGAAACGTTACCTCTCACTCCCTCACCGCCACTCGGGTCCGCCGTCGAAATGGACGTCGAACCGGTCGTGCAGCTCGTCCATACTGTCCCAATCCGCCTCGCCTCGCGCGATGCGACCGAGTTGCCGAAAGTATTCGAACCGGACGATACCCGGTGTGAGCACCGCCAGGAACTCTGCCGGGCCGTCTGCCGAGGCACCGAACGCGTGCACCGTGCCCGGCGGGACCACGACCAGGCCACCTGTGGACACCGACTGAAGTTCGCCGTCGACAAGGAATTCCATGGTTCCCGCCAACACATAGAAGATTTCCGTCGACTTGGTGTGGTGATGCGGCCGTGTTCCGTTCGCGCCCGCCTGCAGGACGAGGCGATTGGCCCCGAACAAACCATCGGAGTTCTCGCTGTCCTCCAGCAGCCGGAAAGAACCGCCGCCGGGCAGCGACACCGCTTCGACGTCCGACTCGTGGACGATGAAAGCCTTTGACATTCAACTCACCTCACATGCTCAGCCGACATATTGCCGAGCCGACACAGCGCGGGCCCGACACGGAAACCAACCGGACCGAGGTCCATTTTCTTCCTCGGTACCCGAGGAAGGCCGATTTCCGCCAAGTGGCCAGGCCGAATTCGCCTGAAATACGTCGGGTCTCGCGGTCCCGAGCCGCGCCCGTCTAACGCGCGCGTGGATGCGCGGTGGCCCAGACTTCGCGCAAGGTGTTGATGGTGACCAAGGTATAGATCTGTGTCGTCGTGACAGACGCGTGCCCGAGCAGTTCCTGCACCACGCGTACATCCGCCCCACCGTCGAGCAAATGTGTTGCGAACGAATGCCGCAACGTGTGGGGGGAGACCGTCGCACCGATGCCGGCACGTTCGGCGGCCGTCTGCAGAACCTGCCAGGCCGTCTGCCGCGACAGCCTGCCCCCGCGCACATTCAGAAACAGCGCGCCCGCATTGCCTTTGCCGCTCGCGGCGAGCACCGGCCTGCCTCGCACCAGGTACGCGTCCACGGCGGCGAGAGCAGGCCTACCGATCGGCACCATGCGCTGCTTACCGCCCTTGCCGTGCAGCACCACCGCGCGCTCATCAGTGTCGAGGTCATCGACGCCGAGCCCGACCATCTCCGAGATCCGTGCGCCGGTCGAATAGAGCAGCTCGAGTAGTGCACGGTCACGCAGGCCGCGCGGCCCGCCATCCGTTCCGGCCGCGGCATCGGAATCCTCGGCATCCATCGGTCCGCCACCCGCGGCTTCCAGCAACCGCAGCACCTGGTCGTAGGGCAGCGCTTTGGGCAAACGCCTGCCCGGTGCCGGCGGCTTCACGGCATGTGCGACATCGGTCGTGGTGAGGCCCTCGGCCGCCGCGAAACGGTGCAGCCCGCGCACTGCGATCAGTGCGCGGGCCACCGAGCCTGCCGCCAGCGGCAGATGGTCGGCACTTCCTGCCCGCAACGCCATAGTGAACTCGGCGACATCGGACTCGGCGACCGTGTCGAGGCCGATGACACCGCGACCGGCAAGGAAATCCCGGTAGCGGCCGAGGTCACGGCGGTATGCGCCGAGAGTGTTCCGCGCGGCGCCGCGCTCGACCGCGAGATGGTCGAGATAGGCGTCGATCTCCCGCGCAAGCACCGCCGAATCCTCGGTCAGTCTTCGGATTGCTGCTGAGCCGCCTTGCGGCGGAGGAACGCAGTGGACTGACCCGGCCACGGTGCGTCGGCGGGTCGTAGCTCGGCGCTGCCCGCCCGTGCCGCCGCAAGCGCCAGCACCCCGGCAACCGCCGTCGCGTTGACGATCTCACCCGCCAGTGCAGCACGCACGGCCGCATCGACCGGCATCCGAACCAGCTCCAGATCCGCTTCCTCGTTTTCCGGCTCGGGCTGGTGGGTTTCGTACAGATTCCGCGCGAGGTAGACCCGCAGCGCCTCATCAGTGAAGCCGGGCGACAGCGCTACATCCACCAGCACCGACCACTCCCGGGCGGCGAGACCGGTCTCCTCCGCGAGCTCGCGCTCGGCCGCTTCGAGCGGATCCTCGCCCGGCAGATCGAGCAGCCCGGCGGGCAACTCGAGCAACCGAGTGCCCAGCGGATGCCGGTACTGCCGGATCAGCACCACGTTGTTGTCGTCGTCGATCGCCGCGACGGCAACCGCACCGTGGTGTTCGATCACCTCACGCTCGACGACCCGACCACCGGGCATTGCCACCTGGTCCAGCCGCAGCGCGAGGATCGCACCGCTGTAGACGGTCTTGCTGGACACCGTCTCGAAGTCGTGGCTACCTGGTCCACCCCCGTGCGCGGTCATTACGATCCTTGATCCGCGTCCGCGAGCTCTTCTTCGGGCAGGTCGACCGGAAGTCGCTCGGCCAGCTTGTATTTCAGCGCGGCCGCGATGAGCGCGGCGAACAACGGGTGCGGGCGGGTCGGACGGCTCTTCAGCTCCGGGTGCGCCTGGGTGGCGACGAAGAACGGGTGCTTGTCGGCGGGCAGCTCGACGAACTCGACCAAGTGCCCGTCCGGCGAGGTGCCGCTGAACCGCAGCCCGCTGGTCGCGATCTTGTCGCGGTAGGCGTTGTTCACCTCATAGCGGTGCCGATGCCGCTCGGAGACCTGCTCGGTGCCATAGGCCTGCGCGACCACCGAGCCCTTGGCGAGGGTGGCCGGATATGCACCGAGGCGCATGGTGCCACCGAGATCGGCTTCACCGGCGATGACCTGCTGCTGGTCTGCCATGGTCGAGATCACCGGATGCGGTGTGTCCGGCTCGAATTCGGCCGAGTTCGCCTCGGCGAGACCGACCGAACGCGCGGCTTCGATCACCACACACTGCAAACCGAGGCACAAGCCGAGCAGCGGCAGACCTCGGGTCCGCGCGTACCGGATCGCGCCGACCTTGCCCTCGATGCCGCGAATGCCGAACCCGCCCGGGATCAGCACCGCGTCCACATCACGCAGCGCGGCCTGCGCGCCCGCCGGGGTCTCACACTCGTCGGACTGCACCCAGCGAATGTTGACCTTGGCCCGCGAGGCGAACCCGCCCGCGCGCAGTGCCTCGGTCACCGACAGGTAGGCGTCGGGCAGATCGACATATTTGCCGACCAGCGCGACCTCGACAGTTTCCCGCGGCGAGTGCACGCGATCGAGCAGATCGCCCCAGACCGTCCAATCCACGTCGCGGAACGGCAGCCCGAGCTTGCGCACCACGTAGGCATCGAGGCCCTCTCGATGCAGCACCTTCGGAATGTCGTAGATCGACGGTGCGTCCGGGGTGGAGATACAGGCGTCGACGTCGACGTCGCACATCAGCGCGATTTTGCTCTTGAGGCCCTGCGGCACATCCCGGTCGCAGCGCAAGATCAGCGCGTCGGGCTGGATGCCGATGCTGCGCAGCGCCGCCACCGAGTGCTGCGTCGGTTTGGTCTTGAGTTCGCCCGATGGAGCCAGGTATGGCACCAGCGACACGTGCAGGAAGAAGACGTTCTCCCGGCCCACATCATGGCGCACCTGACGGGCGGCCTCGAGGAACGGCTGCGACTCGATGTCGCCGACCGTGCCGCCGATCTCGGTGATGACCACGTCCGGGACGTGTCCCTCCAGATCAGGGCCTGCCATCGCGAGGATGCGGCTCTTGATCTCATCGGTGATGTGCGGGATGACCTGCACCGTGTCGCCGAGGTACTCGCCGCGCCGCTCCTTGGCGATCACCGACGAATACACCTGCCCCGTAGTGACATTCGCGTCGCCGGACAGGTCCCTGTCGAGGAACCGCTCGTAGTGACCGACATCCAGGTCGGTCTCGGCGCCGTCCTCCGTCACGAACACCTCTCCGTGCTGGAACGGATTCATGGTGCCGGGATCGACGTTCAAGTACGGGTCGAGTTTCTGCATCGTGACGCGCAGCCCGCGCGCCGTCAACAGCTGACCGAGGCTGGAGGCGGTAAGACCTTTACCCAATGAGGAGGCGACACCACCGCTGACGAAGATGTGTTTCGTCGCTGTTCGCGCCTGAATCCGTGTTTGACCCACGGGTCTTCACGGTAACACGAATCCGCAGTTCCGATCGCACCACACGCATGTTTGCCACCAGGTCGCTGCATTGGGATTGCGCGCGCCGCCGACAGTGTTCACAGCGTAGCTGTGGTGCGTCTGTCCGAAGCCGCGTCACCGCACCGATTCACCCGGACTGCGACTGTGAGAGAGGTCGCCTCGGCACGGCCACGGTATCGCGGAGCACGCATTGGTCGAACCTTCGCAAGAGCGGTCAGTGCGGCAGGGCGACGAGGGTGAGGGAATTCGCCTTGGTACCGGTGCCGTACCGGCCCGCGCCGCCGTTCAGTTGCTCGCTGAGGCCCAGGACGGTGGTGACCCGGCCGATTTCCCGGTCGAGGTTGTCGACGGTGGTGACGGTGGTGGCCAGGGCCGCGTCGGAGCGAATGGCGGCGACGGGGCCCGGTTCGTCGGCGGCTCCGGAGCGGCCGGCCAGGACCGTGCCCGCACTACGGCCGCGGAGGGCTCCTGCGAAACGGGCAATGTTCGAGCCCTGACCGTTCTCGTGGGAGCGGGCGCCGTCGCCGGTGATGACGACCGCGAGTTGCGCCGGGTCGACCGGAGTATCGCCGTAGGCGAGGAAGCCGCCGCCGCGCAGCGTCTCCAGCGCCAGGCTCAACTCCTGCGGGGTGCTGCGGGGTTGCGAGTTCGCGGGATCGAGCGACAGCACGAGGCCGAGCAGATCGCCCGCCATGCTGCCCTGATCGACCGCTCCACTGCGCAACTGAGCGCCTGCGGGGATGACATTGATGAGGGTGGTGCGCAGCCGGTCGCCCTCGGTGGTGTCGAGGAAGGCGTCGGTGAGTGCGATCTTGCCTGTCACTGTGGCACCGGAGGTGTCGAGGCCCATGGTGACGGCTTCGATGTCGGTGGGGTCGGCGTCGGGGGTGGTGAACACCACAACGCTGCGGTCGATGAGGGTGCCTGCGAGGATCCGGCCTGCTGAGCCTGCGGTGAAACGATCGGCGGCGTTCAGTTCGTCGGTTAGTCGGCGGTTCTGTTCGGAGATTGTGTCGACCTGATTGCGTAGATCGGTCTTGTCCGCACGCAACCCGTGCAGCAGGTCCGCCGCCACCGTCTGCGAGCCGAGCACCACGCCGACGGCCAGCGCTAGGAAGATCGCGACGAGAGAAACGGCGTGCTGTCGTAGCGAAATCATCGACGCTCCTGGGTTTCTGCGGTACATCCACCCCCGGCCGGGCTGATGAGAACTGCGCGATGGTGTCTCATCAGCCTCTCCTGTGCAGTCTTTCGCCCGATCATTTGTCGACCAGGCCCTGCGCCCATAGCGCGAAGCGGTTCCAGGTGTCGATGGCCCAATCGAGCACCTCGCCGCCCATATGGGAGGCGAGCATCGCGACGATCACGGCGATCAGCGCGGCGAGCACGATCATCGCGATCGCGATGCCGGACACACGGTTGCGATACAGCGTGGCAACGGCTTTGGCGTCCATCAGCTTGGTACCGACCTTGAGCCGGGTGAGGAACGTGGCCGGGTTGCTGTCGCGACGGCCGCGATCGAAGAAGTCGTCCAGCGATGCGGCGGCGCCCGCGGTCACGATCAGCGACGCGCCGTGATGGTGGGCCAGCAACAACGCCAGGTCGGCAGGCGAGCCCGACGAGGGGAAGGTCGTCGCACCGATACCGAGATCCTGAATGCGCTCCAAGCCCTTGGCGTGGCCGTCGGTGTCGGCGGGCAGAATCACTTCGGCGCCGGATTTCAATGTGCTGGTGGTGATTTCGTCCGGATCGCCGACGATGAGGTCGGGCCGGTAGCCCTGCTTCATGAGGGTGTCCGCGCCGCGGCCGACGCCGACCAGGATCGGCGCGTACTCCTTGATGAAGGGCTTGAGCGCCTTCAGATCGACCGCGTGGTCGGGACCGTCGGCCACCACGACCACGTGCCGATGCTTCATCACCAGGTCGAGTTCCGGAACACCGATGCCATCGATCAGCAGCGCGCTCTCGGTGCGGAAGAACTCGATGGTATTGCCCGCGAACGCCTCGAGGTGATCGGCGAGACCGTTGCGGGCCTCGATCATCCGGTCGGTAATGCCGGCTTCGGTCAGTTCGATGCCCTCGACGAGGACCTCGGGCTCTTTCCTGGTCAGCTTGTCCGCGTAGACGATGCCCTCGTTGATGCGAACCTTCGCGCCATCCTTGATTTTGCTGAACGCATCCGAGCTCACCGTGTCCAGCAGTAGTATGCCGTTGGCCACCAACACTTCCGGGCCGAGATTCGGATAACGACCAGAAATCGACGGCGAGGTATTCACCACCGCGACCACCCCAGCCTCGACGAGCCGATCGGCGGTGAGCCGATCCAGATCCATCTCGTCCAGCACCACCACATCACCGGGCCCGACCCGCTCGAGCAGACGCCGGGTGTTGCGGTCGACCCGGGCGATGCCGGTGCGCCCTGGCAGCGTTTCGGTGTTCCTCGACAACAACGCCAACATCTTCATGGGCCCGATAATGGCCGCCAACCCTCAACCATTGATGGAGGCGCGCCGAGTCATCGGTCACATTCGTCACTGTGATACCAGCCAGCGCATCGCACGGAACCCCTCGACGGCCACGTCGACCGATGGCAGGTTTCGGCTGTACGGACGATCATCCAGACCACGGCCGAGCAGCCACCGAGGCGCTGAGTGTGGTCGGCCTCGACACTGGTCGACACGCGATCCACATCCGCCTGCCGCGCCGCAACAACCGACCGAAGTACCCGTATGCTGCGGGTCACAGATATCTCGAAGAGGAGACATTTATGGCCAGCACCACCGTCGACGCTGTCATCGCCGCCCCGCGCGAGGTCGTGTACCGGCTTTTCGCCGAACGCGAGAGCATCAGTCCCTACCTTCCGGTCCAGATCAAGCTGACCAAGCCAGGACTGACCGAGCGTGAAGGCGTCGGTGCGCAGCACCTGATCGGCGTCGGCCCGCTCGGCGTCACCGAAGAGATCACCAAGCTGGTGCCGGGCGAGCGCATGGAATACAAGATCGTCAAGGGCGCTCCGGTGAAGCGGCACGTCGGAGTCGTCACCTTCACCGACGCCGCCAACGGAACCCTGGTGTCCTACACGATGGAATCCGAGCCGAGCCTGCCTGTGCCGTCCAAGATCCTGGAGTTCGGCCTGCGTAACCTCATCTCCCAGTTCATCCGCGGCGCCCAGAAGGCCGTGCGCTGAACTGGTAACCGCACCCGTTCCGGGATCCGCGACCGCTGGCGATCCCAGCGGTGCGCATCCAGAGGCACGAGGCGGCTGTCAGGCCGACGCGCGTTCGGAGCGGGCGGTCTCGAGGAGCTCTTCCGCGTGGGCTCGCCCGGTCTCGGTGTCGTCGAGCCCTGCCAGCATGCGAGCCAATTCGATCACTCGCTCATCTTTCGTGAGCGCGCGAACACCACTGTTGACCTTGCCCTTGCCGTCGTCGGACTTGTCCACCACCAGGTGCGTGTCGGCGAACGCGGCGACCTGCGGCAAGTGGGTCACCACGATCACCTGATGGGTGCGGGCGAGACGCGCGAGCCTGCGGCCGATCTCCACCGCGGCCCGGCCGCCGACGCCGGCGTCGACCTCGTCGAACACCATCGTCGCGCCGTGGTCGGAACTGGCGAGCACCACTTCGAGGGCCAACATCACGCGCGAGAGTTCACCACCGGACGCGCTCTTACTCAAGGGCAGCGACTGCGCGCCGGAATGCGCGGACAGCCGGAACTCCACCTCGTCTACGCCGGATGATCCTGCGTGCAGCTCCTTTCCATCGACCGTCAGCGGCGCGGAATCCTGTGGGCTCGCCGGCACCGGGCGCACCTCGACCTCGAGCCGCGCTTTACCCATGGCCAGCCCGCCCAGTTCGGCGCTCACCGCGGCGGCGAGCTTGCCCGCCGACTTGGTCCGCGCGGCCGTCAGCTTGCGCGCCGCCTCCCGGACACGCTCGGCGGCGATGTCCACTTCGGCGGCCAACGCAGTCAAGGCCTCTTCCGAAACATCGAGCGAGCCGAGCCGGGTGCGCGACTCATCCGCCCATGCGATCACCCCGTCGACGTCGGGGGCGTATTTGCGGGTGAGCGTCTTGAGTTCGGCCTGCCTGGTGAGCAGCGAGTCCAGTGCGCCGGGATCCGACGGCAGGTCCGAAAGATAGCCGCTGAGTTCGGTTGTCAGATCGACTACCAGCGCGATGGCCTCCTCCAGCCGGGGCGCGAGGGCGGTCAATGCGGGATCGTCGGCCGATTCCACCCGGGCCCGTGCCACACCGAGCAATTCCAGTGCGCCCGAACCGTCTTCGGGCGAATCCGGGGAACCGGCCAGTGCGTCATGCGCTGTCACGGCCGCCTCGCGCAAGGAATCCAGGTCGCTCAGCCTGCGCACCTCGTCCACGATGCGCACATCCTCACCGGGCTCCGGTGCGATGGCATCGATTTCGGTGAGCGAATGCTTGAGCCGGTCGGCCTCCAGCGCGAGTTCTCTACTGCGCGCGGTGCGTTCGATCAGTTCGGTGCGGGCCTCGAGCCAGGACCGCCGGTGCACCTGATACTTGCGCAGCAACGGTCCGACCGTGTCGGCGGCAAACTGATCCAGCGCGGACAACTGCTGGTCCGGGCGCTGCAGCCGCAGTTGGTCGTTCTGGCCGTGCACGGTGAGCAGTGGGGCGGTGAAGTCGGCGAGCACGGCGGCGGGCACACCGCGGCCACCGAGATGGGCGCGCGAACGACCATCACTGCCGACTGTCCTGATCGCGATGATGCTGCCATCGTCATCGGCCGCTGCCGCAGCCGATTCCAGCACCTGCTCGACCTCGGCGCGCGCGGCGTCATTGACGTCGTCAACAGTGAAGCGCCCCTCCACCACGGCGCGCGCGGCACCGAGCCGCACCCGGCCCGCATCGGCCCGCGCGCCGCTGAGCAGGTGCAGGCTCGTGACCACCATAGTCTTGCCCGCACCGGTTTCACCGGTGAGAACTGTCAGACCCTCATGGAATTGCGCAGTGGCGGTCGAGATAACGCCAAGGCCATCAATCCTGATCTCTGTCAGCACGTGTGCTCTCCGTTCGCCGTCGGCCACGCCAGCCTGTCACGGGCAATTGGAACTTGCGCACCATCCGATCCGCGAAAGGCGCGGAATCCAACCGCACCCAGCGCACCGGCTCGGCGCCGCGGACCGCTTCGACCCGCCCGCCCTTCGGCAGCGCGAGGGTACGCCTGCCGTCGAGGAAAACTATCGCATCATGTCCCGTCGCAACGGATTCCACGGCGATACGCGACTCGGGGCTCGTCACCAGCGGGCGCGCGAACAGGGCATGCGCATTGCTCGGAATCACCAGCAGCGCTTCGAGTTCCGGCCACACCACCGGACCGCCCGCGGAGAACGCGTACGCGGTCGAACCGGTGGGCGTCGAGATCAGGATGCCGTCACAGCCGAACTGCGACACCGGACGTCCGTCGACCTCCATCACCACCTCGAGCACACCCATCCGCGCGGCATTCTCGATACTTGCTTCGTTCAACGCCCAACCGGTTTCGACGATCTCGTCATCCACACGGACGGTGACGTCGATCGTCATCCGATCCTCGATGCGGTAATCCTTGCGGACCACCTGGGCCAACGCCTCGTCCAGATGCTCCGCCTCGGCCTCGGTGAGGAAACCGATGCGGCCCAGATTGATTCCCAACACCGGCACCGCGGCAGGCCGTGCCAGCTCGGCGGCACGCAGGAAAGTGCCGTCACCACCGAGGACGAGCACCATCTCACAACCCACCGCCGCATCCGGGCAGTGCTCGACCACCCGGACCGGATAACCGCCGGGCGCGGCCACCGCCGAAGTGCCTGGCCCCGGGGCCTCACAATCGAGATCAACATCGAACCGGGTGCCTTCCGCCTCATCGGCGAGCACCCGCAGCCCGATCCCGGCATCGGCGAAGATCTTGGCCACCCGATGGGCGGTTTCGATGATCTCCGCGCGGCCGGGATGCGAAACCAACAGAATCTCCCGGCCACCGGACTCGGCCGGCGCCTGCGCGTTCACTGTGGACCCTCCTCAACCGCACGCTCGACGAGGGCCGCGACCTGCTCGCCGTCGTACTCGAACTGCCCGTCGTTACGCAGCCACAGAAAGTATTCGACATTGCCCGACGGGCCGGGCAGCGGGCTGGCAACTACCGCTCGAGTGCGCAGTCCCAACCCCGCGGCCGCGGCCGCGACATCGCGCACCACTTCGGCACGCAAAACCGGATCGCGCACAACACCGCCGGAACCCACCCGTTCTTTTCCCACTTCGAACTGGGGTTTCACCATCGGCAACAGGTCTGCGCCCAACGCAGAACAGGCGGCGAGCGCAGGCAGCACCAGGCCGAGGGAGATGAACGACAGATCGCCCACCACAAGCTCCACCGTGCCACCGATCGATTCGGGGGTCACGCTGCGGACGTTGGTGCGATCGAAAACCCGCACCCGTTCATCGTTCTGCAGCCGCCAGATCAGCTGGCCGTAGCCGACATCCACGGCGACGACCTCGCGTGCGTGTTTGGAGAGCAAGACATCGGTGAAGCCACCGGTCGAGGCACCCGCGTCCAGGCAGCGCTTACCCGCGATCGTCAAACCCTCGGGTTCGAACGCTTCGAGCGCGCCCAGGAGCTTGTGCGCACCGCGCGAAGCCCATGACACCTCGTCGGGTTCGTCGCGCACCACCAGCGGGGTGCCCGTTTCGACGGCCGTCGCCGGTTTCACCGCGACCGTTCCAGCTATCAGGACGCGGCCCGCGCCGATCAGCTCGACCGCGTGTTCCCGCGATCTCGCCAACCCGCGGCGAACCAGTTCGGCGTCCACCCGCGCGCGCCTGGCCACCTCAGATCTTGTCCACCGTGGCCAAGGCCTGAACCAGCACCTCGTGTGCCTGCTCCAGGATGCGCGCCCGCCGCGTGATGTCGGTGCCGGTTTCGGCGCCCTGGGGCTGACCGGCACGCGAACCGAGCTCGGCGAGCAGGCTCTCGACATCGGCGCGAATCCGAGCGGGATCGGCCGGTTCCGGGCGCCCTTGTGCGCCAGGCAGATGCTGGCCCGGCATCGGGACCCCCGGGCGGGGTCCGTTCGAGCCGGGGCCGTTCATACCGGGTCCATACGGGCGGGGCATCGGAGTACTCATCGTGATGTCAACGCTATCGGATTTCCGAACCGGACGCGCGCACCGTCACGGCTCGTCCCGGGTTGCGCCGCAAGCGTGTGGTCAAGTCGGCGACCAAGTCGGTCGCGGCCGGGTCCGGTTCGTCTGCCACGGGCGGGTGATTCAATGCGTCCAGCGATTCCGACACATAGGTCGGGATCAGGTCAGCGGGGGCGTCGCGCAGCTCATCGAGGGTGCTCACGCCGGTCAGGACCAGCAGCGAATCGAGGCCGACCCGGTTGGCGCCCTCGATGTCGGTGTCGAGGCGGTCCCCCACGACCAGCGCGCTGCGGGTGCCCGCCCGCACCAAGGCGTCCTCCATGAGCGGCGCGTAAGGCTTCCCCGCCACCAGTGGCGCACGACCGGAAGCCGCTCGCAGGGCCGCGACCATGGCGCCGTTGCCCGGCGCGAGTCCACGCTCGTTCGGCAAAGTCTTGTCGGTATTAGCGGCAACCCACAGGGCGTCGGCGCTCAGCGCGTAGGCCGCCTCGGCCAGATCCGGCCACGCGGTCGTCGGCGAATGTCCTTGTACGACAGCATCGGGCGTGGTGCCGTTGAAGCGGCGGACCGAACGCAGACCGACGGCATCCACCTCCGCGGCGAGATCATCGGTGCCGACGATCAAGACGGTCGCGCCGGATTCGAGTCGCTCAGCGAGCAGCCGGGCCGCCGCCTGCGCACTGGTCACGACATCGTCGGTCGTCGCGGGGAAACCGAGTTCGGCCAGGTGCTGGGCGACCGCGTCCGGCCCTCGGCTCGCATTGTTCGTGACGTAGACGAGCCGTTGCGGCACGCCGGAATTCGCCAGTGCCTCGGGGGCGCCTTCGATCATCTCAGGTCCGCGGTACAGCGTGCCGTCCAGATCCAGCAGTAGGGCTTCGTAGCGATCTCGTAGCCGCTTCACACCACTCTCACTCCATATCACCGTCGGCAGCCCTTGCCGAACTCTTCGCCCATGCTCCATTGCCCGGCGATCTGCTTCGCGGGTCGGCACGCGGCCGCAGCTCTCGGAAGCACACAGCACACTACGCCCACCGCTCGACAACAAAGAACGGCCGTCGTCGCCGGTCACGGCCCACCGTAGAGCAACCGTGCCCGAGCGAGATCCACGAACTCGCCCGGCTGCACGTGCAGGAAGTACTCCAGCTGCCACGCCTGTGTGGCACGGGCCTGACGGTTCGTGGTGTCCGCCCACGGCGGATAGATCCGAAACCCGCGCTTACCACCCGAACCGTCAATGGAGACAATATCTTTCGCACACAACACGGAGCCAGGAAAAATGAATTGGCCGAAGTGGCTTCCGGTGCGGGTACTGATGACGAACAGCTCGACGCGATCGGCGACATCGAACGGCCGGATCGGTCCGCCCACCCCGCGCTGCCACACGGTGACGAACTGACCGACTTTCGTCGGTGTCGATTTGCCTACTCGAAACCGCACCGACCGACCGCCCACCGTGAAAGAGTGCGCCGCATACTCGGCGCTCTCCGGTTCGACTACCGGCACAGAACAATCAAGCTCGAGAGGCTCGAATATCAGTGCTTTCGCGGCAGCCAGATCATCGTGGGCCGACCAAGGTTCCACCTGCACTACTGGACTCCGCCTGCGCTCGGAATCCGATCTCGCCAAAACATTCCGCTCAGCACTCCAGCAGTACTCACAAGCCTCCGCCATTGGTCTATTCCGCGCAGCACTCCGACGGCGCTAGTGGCCGCCGGAGGTGCCGGACCGTTCCGCTCAGCACTCCAGCAGTACTGACAAGCCTCCGCCGCTGGTCTATTCGGCGCGGCACTCCGACGACACCGGCAGCCTGTGTCGGTGCTCCGGCAGACGCAACTTCGACCGCCTTCGTGAGGAGGAGTCGCCGAATAGCTCTGTACGGACTCCGACGGCGCTGAGAATACCGAGTCACCGAACAGTTTCGTACCGCACTCACAAACCTGTGCCGCTGCGGTTCACTCTGCAGCGCACTCCGGCGGCACCCGGAAGCCTGTCCCGTGTATCAGATCCGCGGTTCGCTCCGGCGACATCGGAAGCCGGAGTTGCCGCGCGGCTCCGTAACACGCACTCCAGCGGCACTGAGAAGCCCGAGTCGCCGAACAGTTTCGCTCTGCAGTCCACCAGCACTCACAAGTCTGTACAGCCGGTCAGTTCCGCATTGCACTCCGGCGGCGCTCAGACGCTCGAATCGGCGGGCGGTTCCGCTCCACGCCCTGCCGGCGCGCGGACGCTTGCGGTGCCGGTCAGCTCCGCTACGCACTGTGACGGCAGTCGAGAGCCGGTCTCGCCCGACAGTTCCGTACCGCGCACCGATCCCACGGTCAGAAGTCGGTCTCGCCGGTCAATTCGGCTGCGCGGTCTTCGGCGTCGGTCTCGCCGTCCAGGTCGGCGGAGGCGGCGTTGAGGAACCAAGTGAGTCCGTCGTCGGTTCTGCCCGCCGCGACAAGTGCGTCGGCGTAGGCATAGAACAGCCGGGCGGCGGCCGAGCCGGTGCGGGACGGGTCCAAATCGGAAGTCTGCAAGGTGACCACGGCCTGGTCGTACTGGCCGAGGTCCATACGGGCGCCGGCAACCACAATGCGTAGTTCACTGGCCTCATCGCCGCTCAGGGCGCGGGCCTCGTCGCTGCGGCCGAGTTCGATCGCACGCTCAGGTCGGCCGAGACCGCGTTCACAGTCCGCCATCACCGCGAGCAGACCGGAGCCACCGGACATCCGACGGGCGGTACGCAGCTCGGAGAGCGCCTCGGCCCACTCACCCGCGTGGTAGGCAGTCACACCCGCGGTTTCGCGAACCACGGCAATGCGGCCTGCGCGCTGCCGTGCCGCACGGGCGTGTGCCAGCGCCAAGCCGGGGTCGTCGTCGATCAGCCTGGCCGCCATGACCAGGTGGCGGGCGACGGCTTCTGCATTGGTCTTGTCCAAGCTCAGCAGGTCACGTCGGACCGCAGGTTCGAGATCTGATGCCTGGATGTCGTCCGGCAGATCCGGCTCCTCGGGCCGCGGCGGGCGTCGATCCGCCGACTGGCCGCCACCTCCCGCGCGCGCACCCTCGCCACCACGACGACGATCCTCCGACGGTCCGTCCCCACGCTGAAACGACCCGCGGTCCGATCCGCCACGCGCACCGGACCGTCCGAAGTCTGCACGCTCACCAGAATCTCTGCGCTTGAAACCACCGCGCTGACCGGAATCAGGGCGGTTGGCCCCACGATCAGCGGACCCGCCTCGTGAATCACCACCCCGATTGGACCCGCCACGCTGGCCCGAATCACCGCCACGATTGAAACCGCCCCGGTCGCCGGAGCCACCGCGCTCACTCGCATCGCCACTGCCACGGTTGAAACCGCCACGTTCACCGGAATCACCGCCACGATTGAATCCGCCTCGCTGGCCGGATTCACCACCGCGATTGGACCCGCCCGGCTGACCGGAGTCGCCTCCACGGTTGAAACCGCCACGCTCGCCTGATCCCCCACGCGAGCCGGAATCATCTCGTCGGTTGAATCCACCTCGATCGTTGGAGCCGCTGCGCGGGCCGGAACCACCGCTGCGGTTGGAACCGCCACGCTCACTCGAATCCTCGCGGCGCTTGAAGCCGCCCGCGGAGTCACCTCGCTGGCTGGAGCCTTCGGAGTCGTTGCGCCGGTTGAATCCACCACGCTCGCCCGATCCGCCGCGCTGGCCGGAATCACCGCTGCGTTTGAATCCGCCCCGCTGCTCCGAGCCTTGGCCGCCGGTGCGATCCCGCTCGGGGCGGTTCGAGGACGAGTCACCACCGCCACCACGTGCGGGGCGCTCGCCGCCTGCACCACGCTGGCCGGAACCAGAGGCGGGGGTGTCACGCCGGAAGGACTTCCGGTTGTCGTTCTGTTCCGACACGGTGATCCCTTTCTAGGTTCCAAAAAGTGGTCGGGGCCCCACAAATTGAATCACGTGTCGATGGTGGGGCATGGACGCGGAGGCGTGCGATGGGCACGCAAGGTGCTCAAACGCCGATAGGGGACCCAGAATCTGGGTCCCCTATCGTGAATGATGTTCCGGCGGTGTCCTACTCTCCCACACCCTGTCGAGTGCAGTACCATCGGCGCTGGCAGGCTTAGCTTCCGGGTTCGGAATGGGACCGGGCGTTTCCCTGCCGCTATGGCCGCCG